>JAKSIX010000029.1 GCA_024398595.1 Bacteroidaceae bacterium
TCGGATCTCTTTGAAATTTTTTCCCCCCCTTTTTTTTTTTTTGTGTTTTTTTTTTCCCCCCCCCCCCCCCCCCGCAAAATACTGAACTACAGCACTTTGCAAAAAGGGTTACTTGGTTTCACATACTTTTCAAAACGTCAGCTCTGCCGTACCAGCCTGAGCCAGTCAAGCGGAATACCGCTAACAGCCGCAGCCATAAGCCCGGGAATGCCGACCACAACCTTACGGTCCCGACGGATGCGTATCAGACGCCCCACAAGTCCTTTGTAGGGTCCGGCACAGACCTCTACATCGGTCCCCTTCTCAATTATCACATCGGGATTGTCCAAATACAGTGCATCCGAGGCCTTCGTAACACGGATAAAATCTGCCATCTGCTTGTCGCGCACCGTCATAGGCGAACCCGTGGATTTGTCTATGGCGTAACGCACCGGACAGATACCTTCGTTCTTTTGCTTCCAGTCATTCAGAAAACTGTGATTGGAACGGACGAACAGCAGGTTGTGTATGGCCGGGACTACAGAGACACCGCTGTCGGTACATTCTCTGCGCATAGGCACATAGCATTCCACGCCTTCATTCCGGAACAAAGCCTGAGCCCTTAGCTCGCGGCTGTAAGTTACCCGCATTACAAACCAACGCAAAGTCTGGGGACACCCGTCCTGAATGAAGACGGATGACCCCGACCTGAAATTTTTCAAACACTCTGACATAACGTTCATGCTTACCAGCGAATCACGCGACGTCAATTGCAACACCAACTATCGTCCGGTCAACCATAATTTGTTTGCAAAATTAGTAATTTTACGCGCTATCTGTACGATTTATTTCGTATTTTTGTGCCAGACGTTGAAAAAAATGAAGGCAGCAGTAAGCATAATTATGGGTAGCACGTCCGACCTTCCGGTTATGGAGAAGGCGGCGGAATTTCTCGAAGGGATGCAGATTCCGTTCGAGATGAACGCTCTGTCGGCACACCGCACGCCGGAGGCTGTGGAGCAGTTTGCAAAAGAGGCCGCAGGACGCGGAATAAAGGTAATCATAGCAGGAGCGGGTATGGCAGCCGCATTGCCCGGCGTAATCGCGGCAAGCACTACACTGCCGGTAATAGGTGTGCCGATAAAGGGTATGCTGGACGGACTGGACGCACTTCTGTCAATCGTACAGATGCCGCCGGGCATTCCCGTAGCGACAATGGGTGTGAACGGAGCGCAGAATGCCGCAATTCTGGCCGCTGAAATGCTGGCAATAGGCGACAACGAGCTTGCCGGACGCATAGCGGAATACAAGCAGGGGCTCAGGGCGAAGATAGAGAAGGCCAATGCCGAACTTGCCGGAATAAGCTACAAGTACAAGACAAACTGACACTTCAAAACAGATTCCAACAATACCATGAAAAAGAGTTCAAAGGGCGGAGTACGTCTTTGCCTATGGATTGCCGCCGTTACAATCGGTACAGTTACACTGCATTATGTGAGCAGAATTCTTCTGGCGGACAGTTTCATCATTCCGGGTTCGTCAATGTCACCTACCCTGAACAAGGGTGACCGTGTGTATGTATGCAAGCCTCTGTTCGGACCTAGGATATATACCGGCCTCCGATTCGCACGGGGGGAGCCGTTACACAGCATACGGCTGCCGGGGCTGAGAAAAATACGTCCCGGCGATGTGATTGTATTCAACTGCCCTTTCGGCTATGATGACTGGTCGCGCATTGAATTCCGCATAAACTACGTCTATTGCAAGCGCGTACTTGGATGTCCGGGCGACAGAGTGGGCATTACTGACGGATACTGCTGGAACGGGCGCATTCCAGGACCGGTAGGCATCTTGGAGAATCAGGAAATGCTGCGTACCTGCAGAGACAGCATAGCATCGGTCGGCTATCTGTTCAACGCAATACCCCTGTCGCTGCCTGAATGGAACATTCTGGATATGGGACCGCTCACAGTTCCGGCAGAGAATCTCACCGTGCCAATGACAGCCTTCAATGCAGAGCTGTACAGGCTGGTGATTGAATACGAGACTGGCTTGAGGCTGACTGTCTCGGATGGCGGAATCACGCTGTCCGATGGAACTGCCCTCCGGAATTACACCTTCCGCCAGAACTGGTATTTCGTGCTCGGCGACAACTCTATGGACTCAAGGGACAGCCGTTATTTCGGCTTTATACCGGAGCCGTTCATCATAGGGATAGTCCGCTGTCAGAATTTATCAAATTCAGCAGATGTTCCACCGCGTCTGCCTCCGGGATGTTTTTCTCAACGCATTCCCTGCCCCGGTACAGGCTTATGCGCCCACGGCCTGCACCCACATAGCCGTAATCCGCATCGGCCATCTCGCCGGGACCGTTCACGATACAGCCCATTATGGCTATGCGCAGTCCTTTCAGATGCCTTGTAGCGGCCTTCACGCGTGCGATAGTCTCTTCCAGATTATACAGGGTACGTCCGCATCCGGGGCACGATATGTACTCCGTGCGCGTGAACCTGACTCTCGCGGCCTGCAGTATAGCCTCTGCCGTATCATCGGCTTGGGCCTGCGTAACAGCGGCATTTCTGTTGTGGAGTCTGAGATTCCCGGCACAGCCGTCTATCAGCAATGCACCCGCATCCATAGCGGCTTTCAGTTGGAAATCCTCAAGATTTTTCTCATCGTATTCCAGAGTTATGACACCGTCCGCTATTGCCGCACGCGCTTTCTCACGCCTGTCCGCACTTTCGCTGGCGTAGGCCACCAGCTTACGGGCCACAGGGATTTCCTTCTCCGGGGCTTCGGACAGTGATACACGCACGGTATCGCCTATACCCTCAGCCAAAAGCGCACCTATACCTACGGCACTCTTTATACGGCCGTCCTCGCCTTCTCCGGCCTCGGTGACACCAAGATGAATGGGGAATGTCATATTCTCCCTGTCCATTTCCTTTATCAGGAGGCGGACTGTCTGAACCATCACTACCGTATTGCTGGCCTTGATGGAAATCACCACGTCACGGAAATTCTCATCCACACATATCCGCAGGAATTCCATACAGCTCTCCACCATACCCTCCGGCGTATTCCCGTAGCGGCTCATTATACGGTCTGAGAGAGAGCCGTGATTCACGCCTATACGTACAGCTGTCCCATGCTCCCTGCATATATTAAGGAAAGGCACGAAACGCTCACGTATCCTGCATAGTTCTGCGGCATACTCACTGTCCGTATATTCTATATGACGGAATGTCCTGGCCGGATCCACATAATTGCCGGGGTTGATTCTCACCTTCTCCACATAACGCGCCGCCACATCGGCCACGGCAGGATTGAAATGCACATCAGCTACCAGAGGGGTGTCATACCCGCGCGCACGCAAAGCAGCGCGTATCTCACGCATGTTCTCAGCCTCGCGCGTACCCTGTGTGGTCATACGGACATACTCGCCGCCAGCCTTGATAATACGTATCGCCTGTTCCACACATCCCTCCGTATCCATAGTAGAGGCTGTAGTCATGGACTGTACTCTGATGGGATTGTCGCCTCCGAGCGGAACACCGCCCACATTCACTTCACTGCTTTTTCTGCGTATATACATATTGTCAATGGAATTATCTGCGAAGCCGGCTTACTGGGATGCCAAGCTGGTCACGGTATTTGGCAACCGTGCGTCTGGCCACATCGTAGCCGCGTTCTTTCAGCATTGCGGACAGGCTGTCGTCCGTGAGAGGAGCAGAACGGTCCTCGCCGGCAACCGCCTCCCTTATTATCCTGTAAATCTCGCGCACCGATACCTCAATGCCGTCGGCTCCTGTCACACCGTCGGTAAACAGGTCTTTCAGATGCACTATTCCGAAATCGGTCTCGGCATATTTGCCGTTGGTTGCCCTGGAGATTGTCGATATGTCTAAACCCGTCCTCTCTGCCACATCCTTGAGAATCATAGGCCGCAACCGGCTCTCGTCTCCGGACAGGAAATAGTCACGCTGCATGTCCGTTATGGCCTGCATGGTATGCATAAGCGTTTTTTCACGCTGGCGGAGGGCATCGATGAATCCCTGCGCGGCATCTATCTTGCGGCGTATGAAGACCGCCGCCTGACGCACGTCGCTGTCACTGCTGCCCTCCTGTGCATTGAGAGTCTCCAAGAAACTGCGACTCAGGCGCAACTCCGGGATATTGAAGTTATTGAGGGAGAACTGGACTGAGCCGTCATAGCATTCCACCGTAAAATCGGGCACTATGTGAACGCCACCCTGACGGTCGGTCTCACCCAGAGCGAACCCGGGACGCGGATTAAGGTGGCCTATCAGTTCAAAGGCCTGATCTGTCTCCGCTTCGGAAGCGCCCGTTTTCAGAGCTATCCTGTCACGCCTGAGGTTTTTGAACTCATCGAAGCATTCACCGATGATACGTATCGCAAGCCGGCATTCATCTGTCTGTTTCTTTCTGTGCAGCTGCAGCAGGAGACATTCCTGCAGATTGCGTGCCCCTATTCCGGCAGGATCAAAGCCCTGAATAATACGCAGCACACGCTCAATCTCGGCATCATCGGCATCTATGAAGATATTGACCGCAAGTTCGGTGGATATTGACTCGACAGGCTTACACAGAAATCCGTTCTCGTCCAGTGAGCCTATCAGATAATCTGCTATCTGACGCTCCCGTTCAGTCAGGCTCTGTTCGCCGAGCTGCTCTCTCAGCAACTCGTAAAACGATACGGTATCGGACAGGGGAATCTCCGCCACCATGACAGCATCAGACCGGCCGGCTGACGGGTCGTTGTAATAGTCCGGCATATCGTCCTCCGACAGGAAATCAGCCTCGCGGTCATACGTGTTCCCATCCTCTGCAAAATCACCGTCATCACTGGCAGAGGTGTCTTCCCCATCGTAACCGGTGTTTTCCTCCAAGGCCGGATTGTCCAACAGCTCAGCGCGTACCCTCTCCTCCAGTTCCAGCGATGGGAGCTCAAGCAGCCGCACCTCCAGCACCTGTTGGGGGGAGAGAGTCTGCAGCTGTGTCTGAGACTGGATTTGAATCTGTGATTGTGAATTAAATTCCGCTGACATTCTGACTGCCCTTCAATTTTATTATTAAATTTGCACGATGTACGGCCTGACCGGTTTTCAGGTTCAAAAATACTTCTTTTTTATGATATTTGACATCATCAAGGTTATTGGCTGTCTGGCTCTGCTCATGTTCGGTATGAAGACCATGAGTGAGGGACTGCAGAAATTCGCAGGAGAATCACTCAGAAAAGTTCTCGGAGCAATGACCAACAACAGGGTCGCAGGAGTGGCCACCGGTGCTGTAGTAACCGCAGCAGTCCAATCTTCTACGGCAACCACGCTGATGACTGTAAGTTTTGTCAATGCCGGCCTGCTCACGCTGCTGCAGGCCATATCTGTCATTATGGGAGCCAATATCGGCACCACGCTCACCGCCTGGATAATGGCCATCTTCGGTTTTTCTCTGGATCTGTCACAGCTGTCGTGGCTTCTGTTCGCCTGCGCCATACCTTTTATATTTTCCAACAGCAGCAGCCGCAAGTCTTTCGGAGAATTCCTGTTCGGCTTTGCGTTCATGTTTCTCGGACTCGTAACACTGCGTATGCATGCCTCAGAAATGAATCTGCAGGACAATGACGCAGTGGTCAATTTCTTCATCGCGACCGGGAACTGGGGATTTCTTTCCATACTGCTGTACGTGATTATCGGAGGAATGCTCACACTCTGTGTACAGTCTTCGGCAGCAATAATGGCCATCACCATGATTCTGTGCGGGACGGGCGTATTGCCTATCTATCAGGGTATAGCACTTGTAATGGGTGAGAATATAGGAACCACGCTCACATCGAACATTGCCGCACTTTCGGCCAATACCCAGGCCCGCCGCGCGGCACTGGCCCATCTGCTGTTCAACCTGTTCGGAGTAATCTGGATACTCATCATATTCAAGACGTTCGTCAGAACCGTCTGCGGATTATGGGGTGTCAATCCCGATGAATGGGGCGCAGCCACCCGGACCGGTGATATCAGCACCAAGCTGACATACGTGCTGGCCACTTTCCATACTGCATTCAATGTGATAAACACCACCATACTGATATGGTTCACACCACTTATCGAGAAGCTGGTGTGCCACGTCATAAAACCGAAGGAGGAGGACGAGGACTTCCGTCTGCGCTATGTGCCGAACGGCCTTATGTCGACTTCCGAGCTTTCCATTCTGGAGGCACGGAAGGAAATCAACCTTTATGCCGAACGCACGCACAAGATGTACGGTTTCATAGGCACGCTGCTTTATCTGAAGGACGAGAATGAGTTTTCCAAGCTCTTCTCACGCATTGAGAAATACGAGAGCATCAGCGACAGGATGGAAGTGGAGATTGCGAACTATCTGTCCAAGGTGTCTGAAGGCCGCCTGAGTGCCGAGGGCAAGCTGAAGATACAGGCTATGCTGCGTGAGATATCCGAACTGGAGAGCATCTGCGACAGCTGCTACAATCTGGCACGTACTCTGAACCGCAAGTTCAAGGGCAAGGAGGATTTCACCGAAGGGCAATACGGACACATAGAACATATCATGAATCTGGTCGATGAACATATCCGGATGATGGTGTCCTACCTGAAGGACGGTGCCCGGGCAATTGATCCGAACAGTATTCTGAACAAGGAAACAGAGATAAACAACTATCGTACCCAGCTGCGTGATATGAACGTGCAGGATGTCAATGACCATAAATATCCTTATCAGATAGGAGTATATTATATTGACATGGTAGGAGATTTTGAAAAAATCGGCGACTACGTAATAAACGTATATGAGGCACGCAGTGGCCAGAAGATTCCATCCTGATACAGTTAAACCTTTATCAATAACAAAAAA
Organism: Bacteroidaceae bacterium; assembly: GCA_024398595.1. Taxonomy (GTDB): domain Bacteria; phylum Bacteroidota; class Bacteroidia; order Bacteroidales; family Bacteroidaceae; genus Colenecus. The sequence goes on from JAKSIX010000029.1 coordinate 6,868, forward strand.
ATGAAAAGAAACATTTTAGTCATCTGTGCCTTTACGGCAATGATGGTAGCATCGTGTTGCGGCCAGAAGCCTGCAAAAGCTGTTTTCAACAATGCTGTTGACTCAGTATCATACTCGTATGCCGTGGCAAGAAGCAACGGGTTTGTCAATTACCTTGTTAACCAGATGGGTGTTGACACGACCTATATGAAGGATTTCGTAAAGGGATTCATGGAGGCCGCAAAAGCTGGAGACAGCCCGGCCAAGAAGGCTTATTACGCAGGTCTGGAAATTGGAAGCTCCGAGATTGGCGATGTATTCCCGCAGATCAGCGCATCGCTTTTCGGAGAGGACAGCGAGAAGACATTGAACGTCGACAACTACATAAGCGGATTTCTGGCCGGTGCCCTCAACGATTTCAGCATAATGACAATGGATCAGGCCGGAGCAATGACGGACAGCCTTGCCCAGGCAATAATGGCACAGTACAAATATGCGGAAAACAAACAGGCAGGTGCGGATTTCCTTGCGGCAAAGGCTAAGGAAGACGGCGTAATAGCACTTGAGAGCGGACTGCTTTATGAAGTCATCAAGAAAGGCAATGGTGCTGTCCCGACCGAAACTGACAATGTGAAGGTAAAATATGCAGGTACTCTCATTGACGGCACTGAATTTGACAGCAGCGAAGACGGAATCGAGTTCCCGGTTATGGGTGTCATCAAGGGATGGCAGGAGATTCTCCAGATTATGCCTGTAGGTTCAGAGTGGAAGGTGTATATCCCAAGCGAGCTGGCTTACGGAGCACAGGACAACGGAACAATCCAGCCGTTCTCCACTCTCATATTCGATATGGAGCTGCTTGAAATAGTAAAAAAATAACTCAAGTTCCGGTAACATGGATGCCTTGGACAGAAAGATATTGTCTATCATATCACTGAATGCACGCATACCGTTCCGGGATGTGGCAGTACAGTGCGGAGTCTCACGAGCAGCCGTACATCAACGTGTGCAAAAGCTGTTTGATGACGGGGTGATTACAGGCTCCGGGTATCACGTCAACCCTAAAAGCATAGGATACAGCACTTGTACCTTCGTGGGGCTCTCGCTGGAGAAGGGATCCATGTACCGTCAGGTAGTGTCGAAACTGAATGAGATACCGGAGGTGGTTGAGAGTCACTTCACTACAGGAAGATACGGTATGATAATCAAACTGTACGCACGTGACAACAGCCACCTGATGGAGCTCATCAACAATCAGATTCAGGAAATTGAGGGAGTCACATCGACAGAGACGCTGATTTCCCTTGACCAGGGTTTCAAGAAGGAGGTTCCCATCATAGCCACTGAATGAAAGCCATGCCTGAATTCCGTAAGATAAATGAACTGGAAGAGTCTCTCCGCAAATATCGCGGAGAGATGTCTTTTTCCGGGAGATACCAGCCCCTTATAGGCATCAGCGGCAACTTCAAGGATCAGAACTGCACTCTGGCAATGCCCTACTGGAATTCAGTCATTGCCGCAGGAGGCATACCTGTAATTGTTCCCCCGTTTGATGATGTGTCATCAATAAACCGTCTGACCCTGCAGTTGGACGGTATCATACTGTCCGGCGGGGCGGATATTGATCCGGAATATCTCCGTGAACAACCTGTATGTGAACTGTCCGTCAACCCTGTACGCGACCTTCCGGAGATATTGCTCACACGGATAGCGACAGACCGCCGCATCCCTATTCTCGGTATCTGCAGGGGCATACAGACACTTGCAGTATCATTGCAAGGCAGGCTATATCAGGATATCAGCCAGCACGGCAGTGTAATATCACACGACCAGGATACACCGAGAGACAGCACCTCACATACCGTAACTATTGCACAGGATTCCATTTTAAGGACTCTTTTCGGCAAGGACACACTGCACGTCAACTCGTTTCACCATCAGGCGGTAAAAGCTGTACCCGAAGGATTTATGGTGTCGGCCACTGCACCCGACGGAATAATTGAGGCGATGGAATCTGTCGCCGGCCGCTCCATTCTGGGAGTGCAATGGCATCCGGAATGCCTGCTCCAGTCCGACAGGGAACCAATGATTCCGATTTTCAGATGGCTTGTCGCCCAGGCATCATCGTACAGGGAGGCCAAGGATATCCACAACCGCAGCATCATTTTAGACAGTCACTGTGACACTCCGATGTTCTTTGACAAGGGGGCATATTTCCACAAGCGTGACGAGAGTGTCACAGTTGAATATGAGTACGTTGGCGAAACATCGCCTGACGGCAGCGAAACGTTCGCATATACGCCTTTAGTAAGCCTTCAGAAAATGACTGACGGCCGTCAGGATGTCAGTGTTATGGTCGCTTACCTGCGCCAGCTCAAACGCGATGAAGCCTCACTTGATGCCGCTGTACAAAAGGCAGACCGGATATTGTCCCTGATTGAGGACAGAGTACGTCTGTGCGGTGGGGAAGCCGCAATTGCACATAACCCATCGGAAGTCAGGCAGAACAAGTCGCTCGGTATAAAGTCTGTCGTTCTCGGCATTGAGAACGGATATGCCATAGGCAACAGACTTGACAACATCGGCAGATATGCAAAACTGGGAGTATCCTATATCACTCTATGCCACAACGGTGACAACGACATCTGCGATTCGTCAAAAGGCGACGGCGAACACGGCGGATTATCGGCGTTCGGCAGACAGGTTGTCAGCGAAATGAACAGACACGGTATAATGGTGGATTTGTCCCACGCATCCGAGAAGAGTTTCTATGACGCAGCAACAGCCAGTAAGACACCCATAATATGTTCGCATTCATCCGCACGGGCACTTTGCAATCATCCGCGCAACCTTACAGATGACCAGATGACGCTTCTGGCACAGTCCGGAGGGGTGGCTCAGGTATGTCTGTATGGCGGTTTTCTCAAGAAAGGCGGAAATGCCACAATACACGATGCCGTCAGACACATAAAGCATATGGTCAGTGTTATGGGAATAGACCACGTAGGTATCGGTTCCGACTTTGACGGAGGTGGCGGCATTACCGGTATAGAGGACTCCTCGGCACTTCTGGAACTGACCAGACTTTTGGTATCCGAAGGATTCAGTCACAAGGACCTGCAGCTGCTTTGGGGTGAAAATTTCCTGAATGTATGGGAGAGAGTCCTGAGAGAATCACTTTTTTCTCTTCCACGCTAACCTGCGTTCCTTCCTGTCTGCACGTTTCTTCAACTTCCAGGCCTGCTGTTCGGCTATCTTGGCATCACGCTCAATATTCTTGGATTTCCTTTCCTGTTTTGATTTTACATCCGCTGACTTGGCCTCGTCCGGTTTCTGCAGATATACCGGTGTGTCAGACAAATCCCAGGGACTATCTATCTCGTGCTCCCAATTAGCCTTCAAATCGAACTTCTTGTTCAGGTAATATACCCTCTCCGCCTGAATACCTGAAGCATAGTTGCCGGGATCCCATATTCCGTTACCGTTAGCGTCATCCAACAGGCGCACATAATATGTACCCGGATACATGAAATAGAACACGGAAACACCTTTCTTAAGAGTATCCGAACGCACCACTTTGTCATTGCCGGTATATAGCTGGACCCTATATCCGGGCTTTGCATCCTTTACCTTTACCGCAAAGGTGCTGTACTGATCCAAAGGCCGCACCCGGACACTCTGTTTCAAAGTATTGTTATGCAAACCATATATACCGTAAATGGAAGCGGAATCCACCACTATCTGATATTCCTCGCCAGGTCTCCACTCAGCATACAGCTCAAATGATTTCAAATTCAGAGAATCCTGTATAAGCACCATAGGCATAGGCTCATACACGGAGTCAACCTTGTGGGAGACATGTATTACGGAGTCTGCCTCAAACGGCAGTACAGGCTCATTGAACGACAGTCTGACTATCTTGTCGACATCCATTGACATATCTGCATCCAGCGACATGCTCAGAAAAGCAGTCTTCTTCTCGAACAGTTTTACCATTGCCACGCTGTCCCCCTGCTTCTCCAACCGCTTGTATTCCTTCTCCAGTTCCTTTGCGTCATTCTCGGCTTTCTTCGCTGCATCTTTCAGAATCTGCGCCCTGGACTTCTGCGGCACCAATGAGAGCGTATCCGTCACAGGCACATACAGTCCCGTTGAATCCAATGTCTGATATGTCACTGACAGTCTCAGCGTGTCCCTGTAATACAACAGGGAATCGTACATCCAGTATGTCAGTGTATCATTTCCCTTGCTCCGCTCAATAATGAAGGCATCACGTTCATCAAAATCCAAGCCCCTGATAACGGGCAGACTGTCCATAGGCAATGCAAAGTTCAGACTGAACTTCTCGTGAGTCTTGCGGTTTGCCGATGCTATGTACTGGTCTGTAGGAGTTTCCCTGAATGCCAGCAGCACAAGGTCATCCGGAAGGAATCTTGTATATCCTACGTATGCTACCGAATCAACAGTACCGTCGCTCTTACGTATGCTGTCAGCACGATAATCCCACTTGCTGTCTGTAGTTATCACAGAGTCAAGCCAGGCAACCCTCTCAGCCTTCTGGGAGAAATAATAGTTCTGGTCCATATCCTGCAGGGCATACACCCGATAGTCCCCGCGTTTCATACCACGGATTACAAAATGCCCTTCCCCATCCGTATGGGATATACGCTCGAATGGCTTGGTTACGAAGGCTGTGTCAGACAAATCTGAATATACACCAACCTGAATTCCCTTGATAGGTTCCAGATTCGATGCATCCAGGACATATCCCGATATTTCCATAGTGTCAAGCACGTCACCGGTAGAGAAACTGAAACAGAAATCGCCCAACGGATTGCCCTCATTATTATCTACAATAGCGTCGGCAAAATCAATGGAATATGTGGTATTTGCCTGGAGTGTGTCTTTTATCTTTACCTGAATCCTCTTGTTAAGTACAAGAATATCAGGCTGTTCAACCATAGGTGGAGAAATTATGACTTTCTCTGCGGCATTCTCTATTTTTACAATCTCATCGAATTCCAGCGAAATGTTTTTGGAACTGACACCAGTGGCATTGCGCTTAGGTGTACTTCCCTTGAATACGGGAGGATCGTCATCATACCGTCCCCCATCAGGAGAGCCTATACTGGCACATCCCACACAAAATACTGCGACCACGAATATGGCCGCAGCAATATGTGATATGGTACTCTGCCGTATCCTCATCATTATCCCTGGAACTTCTTGAAAATAATGCAGGCGTTATGTCCACCGAAGCCAAAGTTATTGGACATCGCGACTTTCACCGTTTTCTGTCTGGCTTTATTGAAAGTGAAGTCCAATGCGTAATCTATATTCTCATCATCGTCACCATCAGCATGATTGATGGTAGGAGGAACCACATCGTCAAACACAGACAATACGCTTATTATGCCTTCTACCGCACCAGCCGCTCCGAGCAAATGCCCGGTCATTGATTTTGTCGAACTCAGGCTCATCCTGTATGCGTGTTCACCGAACACCTTCTTTATTGCCTTACACTCTGCAATGTCACCCAAAGGCGTTGATGTGCCGTGCATATTTATATAATCCACTTCCTCCGGTTTCATACAGGCATCCTGCAACGCCAGACTCATAGCACTTACAGCACCATTTCCCTCAGGCTCAGGAGCTGTAATATGGTATGCGTCTGAAGACATTCCCCAACCGGCAACCTCAGCATATATCCTCGCTCCACGGGCCACTGCATGCTCATACTCCTCAAGTACCATCGTTCCGGCCCCCTCTCCGAATACGAATCCGTCACGGCTGCCGCTCATGGGACGTGAAGCCGTTTCCGGTGAATCATTCCGTGTGGACAATGCACGCATCATACTGAATCCGCAGACACCGCTGCCTGATATCGCAGCCTCCGATCCGCCGCACACCATCACGTCGGCCTTTCCTATACGGATCAGATTCACAGCATCAATTATTGCATTGGCACCGGAGGCGCACGCCGATGATGTCACCAGACTGGGACCTCTGAAACCGTTCATTATTGAAATGTAGCCTGCGCCCATGTTCGATATGATGCCCGTAATGAAGAACGGAGATACCTTCAAGTCCTGACCCTGTTCCTTCTCCACGTACATCTCCTCTATTCCCGACTCAAATGCCGAAACGCCGCACATACCTACACCATGCACCACACCGATTCTGTCAAGGTTCTCCTTCTCCCTGTCTATACCGGAATCCGCTATCGCCTCAACCGCCGATGCTATGGCAAAATGAGCATACAAGTCTATCTTGCGGGCTTCTTTCCTGTCTATGAACTTCGTAATGTCAAAGTTACGGACCTCGCACGCGAACTTGACGCGTGTCTTTACCCTGTCTATATCAAAACGGGTAATGGGAGCAGCACCGCTTACTCCCAATTGAATATTCTTCCAAAATTCCGGAATCGTATTACCAAGTGGCGTGACGGCACCCAAGCCTGTCACAACTACCCTTTTCAGCTCCATGCAGGCGAATCAGTTCTGGCCGGCAGCACCCTCTACGTACGCGATAGCCTCGCCTACAGTAGTTATACTTTCAGCCTTGTCATCCGGGATAGAAATTCCGAACTCCTTCTCAAACTCCATAATAAGCTCTACGGTATCCAACGAGTCGGCACCAAGATCATTTGCAAAACTTGCCTCCGGTGTCACCTCTGATTCATCAACACCAAGTTTATCAACGATGATAGCCTGAACTCTCTTTGCAATTTCTGAATCTGCCATAATAACGCTTTGTTAATTGTTTGTTTTGTGCAAAGGACGCTACTTTTAGTGTCATGAGCAACCGAACTGCCACATATTTTCCATTTTATGCACACAACAGAATCGTTTGTGCAATATATTTAAGAGCTGTCTGAGCACATATTATCGGAGAAAAACAGTAATTTTGCCTCCAAGCCTAAATTTTTGATGAAATGAAAAAATACTGCTTCATACTGTTGATTGCATTGTCAATGTCCGGACGCATCTGTGCACAGGACAACAACCGGATTCTCCAGCAGGCTAACCAGGCATTTGAAATGGGGCATTTCGCACAGGCCGATACCATATTGCTGGGTAATCTGAAGCAAATGAATGGAGACGATGCAGTCAAGGCGTACCACCTGCTGGCGTTAAGCAGCATATATCAGGATAGGAAAACCGATGCAGAAACCTATATCAACAAGCTTCTTGACGTTGATCCGTACTACACCTCGTACGATGATCCGCCACGCTTCGCAGAAATGCTGGAAAAACAGAAGAAGAACATCGTGACCGTCACTACGGCATCAAAGATAGCGGAGAGTGCCGACGAGGTGCCTGTGCCTCTTACCCTGATAACAGAGAAAATGATAAAGGCCTCCGGTGCGCACAACCTGTCCGACATTCTGTTGCTGTTCGTACCCGGATACTCAGCCATAAGCGGCATTGAGGGCAATCTGGCAATGCGCGGTATATCCGGACTTACGCAGGAGACCGTACTTGTGCTTATCGACGGACATCGTCTGAACAGCCAGATTACAAATGCGGCAGCAATTGACTACCGCAACAGTGTTGATAAAATCAAGCAGATTGAGGTACTTCGCGGGCCGGCATCATCATTGTACGGAAATGTTGCTCTGACAGCTGTTATCAACATCATAACAAAAAGCGGAAGCGATCTGGAGGGCGGAGAGATTTCCGGAATGGCCGGCAGGAACAGCACCTATGGAGGAACGCTGATGCTTGGCAACGGCAACATCAGGACAGACTATATGGCCTGGGCCTCCGTCTATACGTCAAAGGGAGAGCCATATACACAGAACGGGCTTACGCACTACATTGACGGGTACAATAGCCTGCCGGCATACGACTTGGGCATGAAGGTGCGTTGGGGCGACCTGAGCGTTGAAGCATTCGGTCAGCATGGCAAGATGGCGCCCTTCTATAACCTCATTACATTAGGCAACGGCTATTCCTACGACAAATATGGTCGTGCAAATGGTGAGAAACCCGGTGCAAGCCGTACTAATATTTCCGCCAACACCAATTACAATCACGACTGGGACAAATTCTCCATATCGGCCTCCCTGACCGCCAATATGGAACGCTCACAAATATACAACGTGCTGGACGACTCGGTACATTATATTCTGGCAAAATTGCTTTCAAGCAAACTCGGACTTCAGAGCATACGCACATCCGGGCTCTGGCAGAGCATAACCTGGCAGGACTATAGTTTCGGAGCATCTGTAAACGGTACGTACCAATACGAAATATCCGACCGGATGTTCGGCTCAATCCTATGTGGCCTGCAATATGATATGAACTATATGGCCGATGCCACGCTCCAGATCGGTGCCGATTATGTCAATGTCAACAACACGCTCAGAGACATAATGACAATCGGCACGGAACATACAATGTCCGCTTTCTTACAGGCAAAGCACAATTTCACCAAACGTCTGATATTCAACGGCGGACTCAGATACGACTATAAGATACGTATTGACAACAGTACCATCAGCACCTTGTCTCCGCGTGCCACACTTATATGGAAAGCAAACCAGGTTCTGTCTCTCAAGGGCGGGTACTCCCACTCGTTTGTGGATGCCCCCTTCTTCTATCGCGGAATGAACATAGACATTTTCTCAGGAGGTTCGGATCTGAATCCTGAAACTATGGATGCGTTCCAGCTGAGCGCTTACTGCAACTGGCAGAAGCTGCACCTGAGCTATGAGGCGAACGTGTTCTATAATATGCTGAACAATATGGTGTCCTACAATCCGGTGGGTGCAATAGCAGGTAAGGGAGCAAGCACATTCATCAACTCCCCGCAGATTAATATAGGCGGAATTGAAAATGTTCTTCAGTTTGCGAACGAAACGACACTGGCAAACCTCAACTTCACGTATCAGTTGCCGTTCAGCACCTCGAATCTTACGACATCCGACAAAAAAATATACAATGTACCTAACTTCATGTTGAATCTCACAGTATCACAGCGTGTGCTCAACAGAGGTTTCGGACAACTCAATTTACGCGCCAATATGCATTTCCAGTCTGAAATGGAATGTCTCGACAACGATCTGCTTACAAAATTCCTCTATCCGGACGAAGTCAACACAACCAATCAGCCTGCATACGCTGTGTTCGGTGCCGGTATTGAATGGGCTACGCCGATAGGCTTGAGCATATCATTTGATGCTTACAACCTTTCAAACGAGAAATACATTGTCGGCGGAAATCTGCAGTACGGTATTCCTGCAAAGAGCTTCAACTTCCTTGGCAAGCTTATCTACTCTTTCTGAGATACAATATGGACTCCGGTCCTATGTTAAACAGGAGATCGGCCACGCTCAAACCCGGTACAAAGCCGTATTTGTCCCCAAATACCTGAAAATAAGGTTGCTGATGTCCATCCGGAGCAGTAGCCGGATCAATCATCCAGCGGAAGTCACAATGCCGTTTACTGCCATCTATCGGGTGAAATGTTTCGGTAAGTGATATTCCGGATCTGATATTCATCAGACCTGCTATAGTCTGAATCAGTTCCTGATTGAAATCTATAAGGAAAGTATGATGCCTGTCATAAACGGTCCGCAAATCGTCCTCATAGTACATAAAGAAAGGGCTGTTCATATATGCGGATTTCAATGCATTCCAATGCAGATGCCTCCAGTTGCCGTGGTCGCTGATACGGACATCGCGCATCAGCTGTTTGGGTGTATCTGACTTGACAACAGGAACGGTAAGCGCAAGAATCCCTCCTGCGGTCAATATCTCACAACGGTTACGATAGGTCTGCTTCCGGTAATTATCGTACTGCTCAATGCAGACCTCCGGAGAATCCGCTATTATCCTGAAAAAACTTATAGGTGGCAAATATGCCGAACACAGTATCGGGCACATCAGTTATAGTTTCTCACAGAGCGGAACATACGGTTCCAGCGTATCTTACCCTTCTGTCCTATTTTCTTGTCCTTGTTCAAGGAGAGCCATATAACGACAGGCCTGCCGACGATGTGATCCTCTGGAACGAAGCCCCAGTAACGGGAATCCGCACTGTTATGACGGTTGTCTCCCATCATCCAGTAATAGTCCATACTGAACGTATATTCATCCGCTACAACCCCATTAATCATAATCTCACCTTTATCCGACACTTTGAGCTCATTACCCTCATACACCTTGATGATACGCTCATAGAATGGAAGATTGTCTATATTGAGACTTACCGTAGCACCTTTCTGTGGAATCCATACAGGGCCATAGTTATCAACACTCCACTTAGTGTTCTTATTCAGAGGAAACAGCCATTCTCCTTCCTGATAATGTATTCTCCTTACCTCCGACGCTATATCCTCGCGTGATGCAAGCAGTGCCGCAGCAGCCGATGTGAGCGGAAAAATCACATTGCCGGCGCGGTTGTACCTTGCCGGCAGATCCTCAAGACTAAGGCCCAGTTCATCCCTAAGCGATGCCGGTATGGCCGTACGCAGCACTACACTATAATTGAACTGAAGATTCTCAGGCTGTTCATTCTGTATGCCGTCAATAAATACCACACCATCCTTTATCTGTAAGGTCTGACCGGGCAGACCCACACAGCGTTTCACATAATTCTCCCTCCTGTCTATAGGACGCGAGCCTATTTTTCCGAAGGTATCCGGACGCATTACGATATAGTCCCGGCCTACACGATAGTAAAAATCATATACCCGGCGCTGGGACATCACATCCATACTGTCCAAAGCCACCTTACGGCAAAGACTGCTTCCGATTTCATATACCATCCCATAATAATCCATAGCCTGATATTTAGGATTACCGACTATTGTATCCCCCGATGGATAGTTGAACACCACTATATCATTCTGCTGTATTGATCCGGATCCCTTTACCCTCTCATATTTCCACTGGGGTTTCTCTATATAGCTCTTGCCACCTCCGGGCAGGGTGTTGTTCGTCAGAGGCATTGTCAACGGGGTGATAGGCTTCCTGGGGCCGTACGCCACTTTACTCACATACAGATAATCTCCTACCAGCAGGGATTTTTCAAGTGATGAGGAAGGAATAGTGTAATTCTGGAACAGGTACAGATTGACAAAATATACGGCAACCAGAGCGAACACGATAGCATCCACCCAACTCATTATTGAGCGCAGAAAATCATTCTTCAGGTTTTTCCACCAGCCCCAGTTTATAATTTTAGTGGCATATACATCAAATATGAACGGAATCACCAATAATCCCCACCATCCTCTTATCCATATAAGGAAGAGGATATATAAAATGAGAACAATCCCGAACTTTATCCATTCGGAAGCTTTCACATCACTGGGTTTCCTGAAGCCCGATTTCCTGTCTTTCTCCATAATTATCTGATTCCAAGCAAATCACCCATTGTAAGGAAGCCTGAGTGATTGCAGGTATATTCCGCTGCCAGCACAGCTCCGAGAGCCAGGCCGGAGCGGTCTTTGGCACTATGCGTAATTATTATCTCATCACACGGAGAGTCATACACGATAGTATGTACTCCCGGCACTTCTCCCTCGCGTACGGAATCCACACGCACACAATCTGCAGGACATTCCTTCCGGCCGGATACAATACCGTCGGCAGCCGTAAGCAGACCTTTTGTCCACGAATTCTTGCGGTCGATATTCTCTATTATCCCTTCCGCCAATGTAATGGCCGTACCGCTTGGAGCATCCAGCTTATGAACGTGATGCGTCTCCGACATACTGACATCGTACATGGGATATCCGTTCATCAGTCTGGCAAGATACTTGCTCGTAAGTGAAAACAATGCAACACCGAGGCTGAAATTGCTTGACCAGAATAGCGTGTTACGGCCAGCCTCGCACAGTGCCTGCATCTCCCCACGTTTCTGCTCCATCCACCCGGTACTGCCGCTGACAACCTTAACTCCGGCCTTGAACGCCTTCAGCACATTGTTATATGCCTGCGTAGGCGCAGTGAACTCAATTGCCACGTCAGCACTGCGGAAAGCCTCACTCTCAATATCGCCAAGATTATCAACGTCAATCCTGCATACAATGGAATGGCCACGGGACAGAGCGACACGCTCTATTTCGTGTCCCATCTTGCCGTAGCCTATCAGAGCTATACGCATATCGGTATCAATTAGAACGGCAGAGTCGTGTTTTCATACACGTGAGCCAGCAGATAACCCATTCCACGGCCATATCTCCTGTCCTCAATTTCACTCCACTGCTCATACTGCTCATCATCGAGCATCTTCTTGTACTTCTTGTTGTATTTCGCACGGATTTCATCCACGTGCTTCCTTATAGTAGCCTGATCCAGTTCTCCATTATCGGATGTGCCGCCGAAGTTCATGCCTCCCATACCGCCACTTCTATTGGCCATCTCGTGTGACATAAGGTACTGGAATACTGTTGACATCATTTCACGGCATACTTCTTCGTACTCCTCCTTGACCAGTTTCCCGAATTTCTCACTGGCCTTTGCATCGAGGAAGAAAGGCAGGTCGTACAGACAGGCCTGGACGATTGAATCTGACTCAGCCTCATAGAATGTCTTCTCTGAGCTTCCCATCATACCCATACCGCCCATCATACCCATGCCGCCCATACCCCACTGAGCAGATACCGCAGCACATGACATGACAGCCGCAATCAAAAGAACAAATCTTCTCATAGTTTTTCTGTTTCAAAAAAAGGCACTCTTTCCGGCACACGCTGGAAGAGCGCCTTTTCGGTTATTACTTTTTTAAATCAGAGTTTCGGACCGGCCTTTACAAGAGCCTTACCTGCCGCATTGCCTTCGTACTTGGCGAAGTTCTTGATGAAGCGGCCTGCCAGATCCTGAGCCTTCTCCTCCCACTCGGAAGCCTGCCTGTAAGTATCACGCGGATCAAGAATCTTGGTATCGACACCCTCCAGCTTGGTAGGAACCTCGAAATTGAAATACGGAATCTTCTTGGTAGGAGCCTTGTCGATTGAGCCGTTCAGGATAGCATCGATGATGCCACGTGTATCGCGTATGGAGATACGCTTGCCTGTGCCGTTCCAGCCGGTGTTGACCAGATAAGCCTTGGCACCGCTCTTCTTCATCTTCCTGACCAGTTCCTCGGCATACTTTGTAGGATGCAGCTCAAGGAATGCCTGGCCGAAGCAGGCTGAGAATGTAGGAGTCGGCTCAGTTATACCGCGCTCTGTACCAGCCAACTTGGCAGTAAAACCGCTCAGGAAATAATATTTGGTCTGCTCCGGGGTCAGGATTGATACCGGTGGCAGAACGCCGAATGCGTCAGCTGACAGGAAGATGACCTGCTTTGCTGCCGGGCCCTCGGATGCCGGACGGACAATCTTGTTGATATGATAGATAGGATAGCTTACGCGGGTATTCTCGGTAACGCTCTTGTCTGCGAAATCAATCTTACCTTCCTTATCCACTGTGACGTTCTCTAAAAGAGCATCGCGACGGATTGCATTGTAGATATCCGGCTCAGACTCCTTGTCAAGATTGATGACCTTGGCATAGCAGCCGCCTTCCAGATTGAATACACCCTCGTCATCCCATCCGTGCTCGTCGTCACCGATAAGCAGACGCTTGGGATCAGTTGACAGTGTGGTCTTGCCTGTACCTGACAGACCGAAGAAGATAGCTGTGTTCTTGCCGTTCATGTCGGTATTGGCAGAGCAGTGCATTGAAGCGATGCCCTGGAGCGGAAGGAAGTAGTTCATCATTGAGAATAGACCCTTCTTCATCTCACCGCCGTACCAGGTGTTCAGGATAACCTGCTCCTTGCTTGTCACGTTGAAGGCAACTGCAGTCTCTGAGCGGAGTCCCATTGACTTGAAGTTGGAAACCTTTGCCTTTGCTGCGCAATATACTACGAAATCAGGTTTCTGATCGAACTCGGCCTGATTCTGTGGACGGATGAACATATTGGTTACGAAATGAGCCTGCCATGCAACCTCCATAATGAAGCGTACCTTCATACGGGTATCCTTGTGAGTACCGCAGAAACCATCGACTACGAACAGACGCTTGCCTGAAAGCTGCTTCAGAGCCAGTTCCTTCAGCTTTTCCCAGTTCTCCTGTGACAGTTCGTGGTTGTCGTTAGGATATTCCGGAGTGTTCCACCATACTGTATTCTTTGACTTTCTGTCCATTACAATGTACTTGTCCTTGGGCGAGCGTCCTGTATATACGCCTGTCATCACGTTGATGGCACCAAGTTCTGTAACCTGACCTTTGTCGAAGCCTTTCAGACCCGGCTTTGTCTCCTCGTTGTAAAGCACCTCATAAGAAGGATTGTAAAGAATCTCAGTAACATCGTTGATTCCGTACTTTTTCAAATCAATTTTTGCCATTTGTCGTTAAAGTTGTATGTTAAAAATCCAATGCCTTGTATCAGCACTACAAAGTTACAGTCTTTTTAAAGTAACACGCACATATTTTTAACTAATTATGAACAGTTTTGCGCATTTAAGCTTTAGTAACACAAAGTGAACGGTCCGGTTCGCAAAATAGCGCAAACAACTTGCAGTTTTTATATGAAACGATTACCTTTGCCGACAACATGGCACGACAACTAAAAATGTTAGCATAACAATATGGAAATCATTGAATTCAACAAATTGAACACTGTACTCGGGAAGTTCGTGTCCGAGCTTCGCGATGTCAATGTACAGCAGGACATGATGCGTTTCCGCAGGAATCTGGAGCGTATCGGTGGAATTATGGCATACGAAATCAGCAGGAAACTCGAATACGCATACTCTGATATCCCCACACCGTTGGGACTCGCCAAGGCTAATCTGCCGGATAAAAATGTCGTGCTCGGCACTGTCCTGCAAGGTGGGTTACCGCTTGCAGATGGCATACGCGGCATATTCGACAGTTGCGGCAACGCTTTCGTATCCGCCACAAGGACCTACTCCGACGGAGAGGGGGCATCCGTGACAATCGACAGCGTATCATCACCGTTGCTTGACGGCAAGGTGCTGATTCTGGCTGATTCAGTGATGGCTACAGGTACAACCATTGTCTCGGCATACGAAGCTCTGAAGAAATACGGCACACCGAAGGCCATCCATATAGTATGCGCTCTGGCGGCACAGCCGGGAATTGACAATCTCATACAGAAATTGCCTGTAAGCCAGACCACGATCTGGTGCGGAGCCGTCGATCCGGAAGTCAACAACCACGGTTACGTTGTACCGGGACTGGGCGATGCAGGCAAACATTGCTTCAACTTCAGATAAAGGCAAGTGCTGGACATATTATGCAAAATCAAAGGGCCGCAGAAAACTGTGACCCTTTGATTTTCAACAAACGCCGCAACAGAACAGGTTCTTACCTGCCGTGATATTTCTGCAGCATATCGTATGCGGATGCGCCCTGCCACTGCTCCTCCTTCAGTCTTTCATAGAATCCGGCATACGAGCAATACAGGTATGGAATCATCCACAACAGGCCGATACCCAACGTGATACCGCCTACCAGAACCGACAATAGCGCAAAGCCTAACTGGAGCAGGAACATTTCCCATTTGTGTCCCTTCATCAGTTTACGGCTCAGATATATGCAGTCATCCACGGCGATGTCAGGATTGTCGCGTACGATGAAATACGACAGGCTGTAGGCCATACCCTTGATAATACCGGGAATAAACAGAAGAAGAGACCAGAGTATTACATATATTCCCACGAGCAGCACTACTCCTATGCCACGCCAGTAATTGCCTTTGAAGCCTATGGAGAACATATTCTCCGCCGCTCCCGTTTCCACACCGCGTGTCAGGTCAAGCATTGAATTCATATACCCGAATGCCAACGGGTACAATACAAAGATTGTCAGCAGCAATGTGCCTAAAGGCATTGACAGCCTCACCGTTAACGGCATTTTTATAAAATAGTTCAAGGACGATGGTGATGACAGCGCAAATACAATCAACAGGAACAGCAATGTCGCCAGAACAGCACCACCCCATTTTCCCTTGAGGGACATTCTCGCCTCCCTGCGGGCTGTAGAATTTCTTTCCATAATCAAAAAATAAAATGTCAGTATTAATGTTTTGCCTGAAATGCCACCGCATAACAGCGCATCTGCTTTACCATTGACAGGAAACCGTTACTTCTGGTCGGTGACAGATGCTCCCCAAGGCCTATCCTGTCTATAAAATAGAGGTCGCTGCCGATTATGTCAGCCGGTGTCTGGCCGGACCAGACCCTTATCAGAAGCCCGATCAGCCCCTTCGTTATGATTGCATCGCTGTCAGCCGTGAAAACGACCTTCCCGTCCTGCATCCCAGCGTGCAGCCAGACACGGCTCTGGCATCCGTCAATCAGGTTGTCATCGGTCTTATAGTTCCCATCCAACGCAGGCTGTGAAGCGCCGAGGTCAATTATCAGCTGATACTTGTCCATCCAGTCGTCAAACGCACTGAACTCCTCTATTATCTCATCCTGAATATCGTTTATCGCAGCCATCACCTCTCATTATATATCACGCTGAGGACTGTCTGTCCCACAGCCTGCAGCGTAGATTTGTCAATATGGTCTATATCATCGCTCACGGTATGCCAGGTAGGGCCGAACGAGCTTTGCCGGCAATCCGGATAATATGGAATGATGTCTATCGCCGGTATCTTGGCAATTGAATTGATGAACAGATGGTCATCCGTGACATATCCGGACATTTTCTGATTGAAGAACCGTCCGTTTCCTGTGGCATACGCCGCATCCCAGACCTTATCAACCACCGTCCGGGCATAATGTACGGAGTACGCCTCGCGGTAGAACACGGCATTCTGACCTCCCACCATATCCAACAGTATCGCATACCTCGCATTATATTCGGCTTTGTGCTTGTGACGTGCCCAGTACTGCGTGCCAAGTCCCCACATATCCGCGCGGTCGGCACCTTTCCAGTCCGCACCCGGTCCCCAGTCCTCGGCATCGAAAAGAATCAGATCCACTCCTATCTCCGGCAACCGCGACTGCATCTGACGGGCTATCTCCAAAATGACACCCACACCGCTTGCACCGTCATTGGCCGCATCCACGGGTGTCTTGTGATTAGCCTTATCGGGGTCATTGTCCGCCCACGGACGGCTGTCCCAATGCGAACAGATGATTACGCGCTTGCGCGACTCGGGCTTATACTGACCTATTATATTGAAGCCGTTGATAACCGTCCCGTCAAATGTCCTGACTTCTATGTTCTGGACTATCGTCTCTGCACCGAAACCGCGAAGCTTCCGAGTGAGCCATTCCGCACAAGCTTTATGCGCTGGGGTATTCGGCACACGCGGGCCGAAGTCAGTCTGGGCTTTGACATAACTGAAGGCACTGTCTGCATTGAACTGAGGCACGCTGACAGACATGGACGATGTTTCTGCGGATGACGATGACGCACTGACAGTCAGACCTTTGGTGCTTTTCCCGCCACACCCTGCAGCAAGAACTGACATCAGAAGCAATGTACAAATGAATCTGCCCATCGGAGAATCATATTTATCTGTCAAGTTTCCAAGTTGCACCGTCCTTGGTGTCCTTTATCTCGAATCCGAGAGCAGTGAGCTCATCGCGTATTCTGTCGCTGGTGGCCCAGTCCTTGTTTGCCTTGGCAATGGAACGCTGTTCCAACAGCATATCCACCACCTTGCCGAAAGCCTCCTCACGGCCACTGCCGCCGTCCTTTTCCAGTCTCATACCGAGTATGTCAAGCAGGAATGTGTCAAACAGAGCCCGCAGCTCACCAATATCGGCTGATGTCATAGCCAGTTTCCCATCGGCAGCCTGATTGATCAGTCTTGCGGCATCGAACAGATGGCTGATTACGACAGGGGTATTCAAGTCATCGTTCATAGCATCATAACACAGCTGACGGAACGGCATCACGTCTGCGCCCGAAGTCCCGGAAGGCTTGATACGGTCCAGTGCCGAATAAGCCTCCGACAGACGCGACATAGCCTTCTCAGCCGCCTGCAGTGCCTCATTGCTGAAATCGACAGTACCCCGGTAATGTGCCATCAGTATGAAGAAACGGATGGTCATAGGCGAGTACGGCCGCTGCAGTTTCTCGTGTGTGCCATCGAAGAACTGGTTCAGGGTTATGAAGTTGTTGTAGCTCTTGCCCATCTTCTTGCCTTCGATGGTAATCATATTGTTGTGCATCCAATAGTGAACCATCTGGTCGCCCTGCGATGCCACAGCCTGCGCAATTTCGCACTCATGATGCGGGAACACCAAATCCATTCCACCGCCGTGAATGTCAAAGTGCGAGCCGAGGTACTTGCGTCCCATAGCCGTACACTCGCAGTGCCAGCCCGGAAAGCCATCACTCCAAGGCGACGGCCAGCGCATAATATGCTCCGGCTGGGCCTTCTTCCATAGCGCGAAGTCTATCTGGTTACGTTTCTCGCCCACTCCGTCCAGTTCACGGCTCACGTCCCGCACATCCTCCAGATTGCGTCCGGACAATATGCCATAATGATATTTGCTGTCGTATTCCGTCACGTCAAAATAGACGGAACCGTTTGACTCGTATGCGAAACCATTGTCCAAAATCTCCTTGACAAGAGCTATCTGCTCAATGATATGGCCTGAGGCGTGAGGCTCTATACTCGGCGGCAGAACATTCAGACGCTGCATGGCGGCATTGAAGCGGTTGGTGTAATACTGGGCTACCTCCATCGGCTCCAGCTGCTCTATACGCGCCTTCTTTGCAATCTTATCCTCTCCCTCATCGGCATCGTGCTCCAGATGTCCTACATCGGTTATGTTGCGTACATAGCGCACCTTATACCCGATATGTGTCAGATAGCGGAACAGCACATCGAATGTGATACCCGGACGGGCGTGTCCCAGATGCGGGTCACCATAGACCGTAGGACCGCACACATACATACCGACGTGCGGTGCATTAAGTGGCACAAACAGTTCCTTTTTCCTTGTGAGAGTATTGTAAATAGTCAGTTTCTGTTCCATATCCTTTACCTGTAAGTGTGATGTCACAAAGGTAAATTATTTTTTTCTAACTTCGCGGACAGACAGGAATCTCTTGACAGATTCCGATGAATAAGGACAATGAAACGCGCTGATTTTGAGATAATGGCTCCGGTAGGCTCCTGGGAATCGCTTGCCGCCGCTTTTCAGGCCGGTGCCGGCTCGATATATTTCGGAGTTGACAAACTGAACATGCGTGCCCGCTCGGCATCGAAGTTCACGATTGATGACCTGCGCCAGATAGCACGGGAATGTGACGGACACGGTGTAAAGAGCTATCTGACACTCAATACCGTGATGTACGGAGAGGATATTCCGATGATACACGAAATTGCCGATGCCGCACTTGAAGCCGGAATATCCGCAGTCATTGCCTGCGACATAGCCGTGATGACCTACTGCAACAGCATCGGGCTGGAGGTGCATCTATCCACCCAGCTGAATATCAGCAACATCGAGGCTCTGCGTTTCTATGCTCAGTTCGCCGATGTGGTCGTACTGGCACGTGAACTCAATCTCCAGCAGGTGGCTGAGATTCACCGCCGGATTACCAGCGAGAACATCTGCGGACCGAAAGGCCGCCAGATACGCATAGAGATGTTCTGTCACGGTGCACTCTGCATGGCCATAAGCGGCAAATGCTATATGAGCCTGAACGAACTTGGTGCATCGGCAAACCGCGGAGCCTGTATGCAGGTATGCCGCCGTGGATACAATGCCTATCTGCTTCAGGACAAGGAGTCCGACATTGAACTGAAAGTGGAGAACCAGTACATTATGTCACCGAAAGACCTCAAGACCATACGTTTCATAGACCGGCTCATTGAGGCAGGTGTGCGCGTGTTCAAGATTGAGGGTCGCGCACGCGGTGCAGAATATGTACGCACTGTAACGGAATGCTATTCCGAAGCAATTCAGGCCGTAATTGACGGCACTTTTACCGATGAGCGCAAGGATGGATGGGACGCACGTCTCAGCACCGTATTCAACCGGGGGTTCTGGGACGGCTACTATCTGGGCCAGCGTTTGGGCGAATGGACAGACAAATACGGCTCACAGGCCACCGAGACCAAAGTCTATGTAGGCCGCTGCACCGATTATTTCTCCAAATTAGGCGTAGGCGAGTTCCTGCCCGAAGCCGCTCCGCTTACTGCGGGCGACAAGCTGATGATTACCGGCAATGCCACCGGCTGTCTGACCTTCACCCTGGAAGACCCCCGCGTGGATTTGAAGAGCGTCACCGAAGTCCCGCAGAACGTCCCCGTTTCATTCCGCACCCCCGACAAAGTCCGCCGCGGCGACAAACTCTACAAACTCATTGCCAGAAATCAGGCCTGAGCTATGCTCCCTTCCCTTCTCCTGCGTCCGTCTAACGGGAAGAAAACCGGCATGACCAGTACGATGGCAATGACCGAAAACAGCAGACCGCTCATCACGCCGATGGCGAAACTGAACCAGAACGGGCTGGAAAAATCGCTCTCGTGTGCCGCCCTGAGGATGTTTCCGCGGTGTCTGGCCAGATTCCGCGGTATCCCATAGATTCCGGTTACCTCTATGGCAGCGGTATCTATTGAGCATGCTTTCAGCCAATCGCATATCTCGTTAAAATAGCGGGAGTGATTAAAAATAAAGGGTGAAATTGGCGAATATCCAGTCACCATATTATCATGAGTTTTAAACCAATTTGTACAATTAATCGCGATTTTGCCTGCAAATAATTG
>JAKSIX010000003.1 GCA_024398595.1 Bacteroidaceae bacterium
GGTATGCTTACCAATTTCCCGACAATCCGCAAGGCTGTGAAGAAGATGGCTACCATCGATAAGCTGACAAGCGACGGTACGTATGCGAATCTGTCAAAGCGTGAGACCCTTCAGATATCACGTCAGAGAGCGAAACTTGAGAAGAACCTCGGTTCAATCGCTGACCTGTCACGTCTGCCGGCAGCTCTTTTCGTAATTGATGTACTCAAGGAGAACATCGCTGTACGTGAGGCTAACCGTCTGGGTATTCCGGTATTCGGTATCGTTGATACAAACTCGGATCCTTCTGAGATTGACTATGTGATTCCGGCAAATGATGATGCTACGAAGTCTGTTGAGGCTATCCTTGGTGCCTGCTGCGCCGCTATAGCAGAGGGGCTGGAGGAGCGCAAGGCAGAGAAGGTTGACGAGGCTGCCGCTGAAGAACAGGAAGACAAACCGGAGCGTCCGCGTCGTGAGCGTATCCGCAAGGTACAGAAACCGGCTGAGGATATAGAGGAGACTCCTGCAGAGGAGGCTAAGGCTGATGAGGCAGAGGCTTGATGTTCATTAACCGATAAATTTTAAAGAAATGGCTATAACCGTTACTGATATTAACAAACTGCGCACCAAGACAGGTGCCGGTATGGTTGATTGCAAGAAGGCTCTCACCGAGGCTGAGGGCGATTTTGAGAAGGCAGTTGAGATTATCCGCAAGAAGGGTCTTGCAGTTGCTGCAAAGCGTTCTGACCGTGAGGCTTCTGAGGGTTGCGTGCTCGTAAAGGTTGACGGCAACTTCGGTGCTATCATAGCTCTCAAGTGCGAGACCGACTTCGTTGCAAACAACGCTGATTTCGTTAAGCTGACACGCGACATTCTGGATGCTGCCGTAGCGGCACGCTGCAAGTCTCTTGATGAGGTAAAGGCTCTGAAGTTTGGTGATACCACAGTGGAGAAGGCTGTTGTAGAGCGTACCGGCATTGTAGGTGAGAAGATGGAACTCGATGGTTACAACTGGATTGAGGCTCCTGAGATTGCATCATACAACCATCAGGGTAAGAACTTCCTTTGCGTGCTGGTAGCATTCAACAAGGAGGTAGCTGATAAGGATTATGTTCATGAGGTAGCTCTGCAGGTTGCAGCCCAGAACCCAATCGCCGTATGTCCGGAGGAAGTTCCTGCTGATGTCATTGCACGTGAGAAGGAAATCGCTGCCGACAAGGCACGTCAGGAGGGCAAACCGGAGAATATGATTGAGCGTATTGCCGAGGGTCGTATGAAGAAGTTCTATGATGAGAGCTGTCTGCTCAACCAGAAGTATATCTGCGATGAGAAGCAGAGTGTTGCCGATTATCTGAAGGCTCTTGACAAGGAGCTGACAGTAAAGGCATTCCGCCGCTTTACACTCAAGTCAGAGTAATTCTGTAACAACAATAATGAGGGTCAGAGTCCTGAAGGGTTCTGACCCTTTTATTTTGTGTCTTTGTATCCGCTGTCTCTGAGACGGTTGATGATTTTCTCCTTAAGGTCACCCTGTATGAGTATTTCTCCGTCCTTGACGGCACCGCCTGTCCCGCAGAAAGTCTTGAGTGAGCGTGCCAGTTCTTTAATGTCCTCGTCAGATCCCGAGAATCCGTGTACTATTGTCACTGTCTTGCCACCGTGGCCGTGCTTCTCTACCGATACACGCAGCTTTTGCCTTTCAGCCGGCAGTGTATCCTCCCCGGTAGCATCGTCTGTCTCGTATTTGAAATCGGGATTGGTGGAATAGACCATTCCCAGCCGTTCTTTCCAGTCATTGTCTCTCTTTCCCATAGTGAGCCAAAGTTAGTTCAAATATTCAAGCTTCGCAAGTTACTGATAACTGTCATTCAGGATCTTCCTAGGCGAAACTTGAATAATATCCTTATATGACCCCACCTACATCCTCCCCTCAGGGGAGGACCCAGCCGAGAACGGCTGGAACTCAAGTTGCACATGTGCAACTTGAGTTAAATCTTTTTGTATTTTCGCATAGCGGAAAAAATGTAGCGGACATGAAGATTATATGTGTGGGCTGGAACTATGCCAGACACAATAAAGAACTTGGATATACGTTAAAGGAGGGTGAGGCACCTGTCTTTTTTTTCAAACCGGACTCGGCCTATCAGAGGAACAGAAAACCGTTTTTTCTGCCCGATTTTTCTGACAGGGTGGAGTATGAGGCGGAACTTGTCTTTAGAATAGGACGGCTGGGCAAGAGCATAGGTGAGAGATTCGCTGACAGGTATATTGATGCGGTGACGGTCGGCATAGACTTTACGGCACGGGATATGCAGAACGAGGCACGTGAGAAAGGGCAACCCTGGGCTCTGAGCAAGGGATTCGATGCATCGGCTGTTACCGGCGATATGAAGCCTGTGGAGTATTATGGAAAGGATATGGATAATCTCAGATTCAGACTTGACATTGATGGAGAGACTGTTCAGGAAGGTTATTCAGGGGATATGGTTTTCCCTGTCAGAAAACTGGTTGGATATGTGAGCAGATTCTGTACTCTGAAGACGGGCGACCTGATTTTTACCGGTACTCCCAAAGGTGTTGGACCGGTCAGTGTGGGTCAGCATCTGCAAGGGTATCTGGAGGGTGAGAAGGTGTTGGATTTTCATATAAGATAGTGTGTCAGTAAGGCTGCTGTTGTTTGTCGCGTGTCTTGTGGCTTTGCCTGTTCCGGCTTTGGCCCAGGATTTCATTGATGTAGACTGGACGACGATGGACAGTGATACTCTGTTGCCGTATTTTGAACGTCAGTTGGTTCTTGACGATGATTTCAAGCGATGCAGATATGATGCCGGAATTGAATATCCGGAATTTGTTCCAGTCAGTGTGCATGAAATGTCTCTTTGGAGACTGGACCGGTATGTATCAGAAATAGGCTCGTGGCCTGAGATATCTGCAGAGGTCGGTTCAAGCCGTGGAACAGGTCTGCTTGATGTGTCATTTATCCCGTTGGTATTGCGGAATGGGGTCTGGTACAAGATAAATTCCTTTAAACTTGTCGTAAAGAAAACGCCTCAGCCTTCCAGGCTGACTGCTGCGGCGCAGGAGTCGGTTGCGAGGTATAAGGGTGAGTCTGTGCTGAATAGCGGAAAATGGTACAAGATCAGGGTGACGGATTCCGGAGTTTATAGAATGACGGCGGATTTCCTGTCAAGGACAGGGTTCTCAGATCCGTCAAAAGTACGGTTGTACGGATATGGAGGCGCGTTATTACCGGAACAGGGCATAGAGAATCTGACTGATGATCTGGAGGAAGTCCCATTATGGCGCGAAAATGGTTCGCTGCTGTTCTATGCTCAGGGACCATTGTCCTGGTCCTGTTCTTCAGGTACTTATGCGCATCAGTGGAACACATATTCGCGATACGGTTACTATTTCATAACGGAAAGTAGCGATGCGGCACCTGCGGAAGTACCGGAGATGCCTGTGTATGAAGGCAGTGCGGAAATTATATCTACTACGCCTGATTATGCCCTGTACGAGAAGGATGCCTTCAGCTGGTATCATTCAGGACGCACTTTCTTTGACGATTATGATTATGTGAACGGTGCAGTCCAGTCTTACAGGTTCAGATTGGATGACCTGATTGCCGGCACAGTACGTATGGACTTGTCTTTTTCTGCAAATGGGGCTGCGGCAAGCTCTGTTGAGGTGAAAGTCAATAACGTTATGGCCGGTACTATGAATATCCGGGGATTGGTTTCAAACAATGTGGCGGAACAGGCGAAATCGACATTTCATTGTCCGAGTCAGTTCGTTCAGGACAATACTGTCCAATTATATCATAAAAGACAGGACGGCGTGTCTGGAAGATTGGATTATATACGTCTGAACTATACCAGAAATCTTGTAATGCATGGCTCTTCCATGAGATTCAGGACTGCTTCCAGAATAAATGCCAGTTTCAGAATATCTGTACAGGGTGATGTGGTGGTGTGGAATATAGGCAGCAATGGAAGTATAAGTGTGGTGCCTTCTGTGGTATCAGACGGCTATTGCCTGACATCGGCGGTAAGCTGTATGGCCGGCAGTGAATTCGTGGCTGTTGATACAGATGCGGAATTTCCGGAGCCTGAGAGAGTCGGTGTAGTTGGGAATCAGAATCTGCACGGTATGGAATCAGTTGATATGGTGATTATAGTCCCTTCCAGTGGCAGGCTGACTGCACAGGCTGAGCGTCTTGCCGATGCGCACAGAAAGCTTGACAATATGTCCGTGGTGGTTGTGCCTGCGGATAAGATATACAATGAATTTTCCTCAGGTACTCCTGACGCTACGGCGTACAGACGTTTCCTGAAGATGATATATGACCATGGAACGGGTGATGACAGATTGCGCTATCTTCTGCTTTTCGGCGATGGAGCGTGGGATAACCGTATGCAGACTTTGGCATGGCGCAATATGTCTCCGGACGATTATCTGCTCTGCTATGAATCGGAGAACAGTTTAAGTGAAACGGAATCGTACGTTGCGGAGGATTATTACGGGTTGCTAGAGGACGGAAAGGGCGGTAAACTGTTGTCGGAGAAGGTCGATATAGGTGTCGGCAGGTTCCCTGTATGGAATGTGACAGATGCCACCGTGATGGTGGATAAGACAATCTCGTATATGAAAGGTGAATATGCGGGTGACTGGCAGAACAACATTGTAGTATTGGGTGATGACGGAGACAATAACCTGCATATGTCCCAGGCAGACCGTCTGGCGGAGATGGTATTGGACGGGAATCCGTCGCTGAACGTGAAGAAAATATATTGGGATGCCTATAAAATGGAATCCTCTGCTGCAGGAAACACGTATCCTACAGTCCGTAACGAAATTTTCCGTCAGCTTGAATATGGTGCACTGCTGGTCAATTATACAGGTCATGGGAGCCAGAGTATCCTGTCTCATGAAATGGTATTCGGTATGAGCGATTTTGCGTCATTGACATCACCGAGACTTCCGCTCTGGGTGACCGCTTCGTGCGATATTACACCGTTTGACAATACCGGGGAGATGAACGGTAAAATGGCATTGCTGAATAGGAAGGGCGGTGCCATGGCAATGCTTACGACTACCCGTACAGTGTATTCCAACCGTAATGAGAAAATCAATAATCTGTTTGACTCATACGTGTTGAAAAGTGAGAACGGTATAGGTGATGCTCTCCGACTGACAAAGGTACAATTGGCATCGGCAGGAGGAGATCTTACTGCGAATAAGCTGCACTATGTGTTGTTGGGAGATCCTGCGATGCATCTTGCAGTACCGGAATACCGTATCATTGTCGATTCGGTATCAACAGGTAAAATGAAAGATTCGAAGCCTATAGCTCAGGCTGGAGGAAAGATGCACGTGGCCGGACATATTGAGAACCTTGACGGCAGCAGGTTCAACGGTCTGATATATCCAAGACTTTATGACAGCCGTGATAAGGTCGTAACGAGAAATAATCAGAGAGCGGATACGGCATTTTGCTATTATGATTATGCCAGACTGCTGTTCAGCGGTTCCGATTCTGTGCGCGACGGGCGATTCTCGTTAGAGATGCCTGTGCCTAAGGATATAAGTTATTCCGGTGAGGCCGGGCATCTGCTACTGTACGCCAGATCCGGTGACGGACATACGGCAAACGGTCATTTCAATGATTTTCTTGTTGGTGGAACTGCCTCTTCGGAACAGTCGGATACGACAGGACCGAAGATTACGTTGTATCTGAATTATCCTGAATTCCCATATTGGGGACAGGTGAATACGACTCCTTGTTTCATTGCCGAGCTTGAGGACGAGTCCGGCATCAATTTCTCCGGTACCGGGGTCGGTCATGACCTGATACTTCAGATAGACAATGATACCAGATACTCATACGTACTGAACGGGTATTACACTGCATCGGAAGGTGATTACAGACGCGGAAGGGTTGTCTATCAGATACCGCAGCTCCCGATAGGAAAACATACTCTGGCGTTCCGTGCATGGGATATTATGAACAACTCATCGACGGACAGACTCGGATTTGAGGTCGCAGAAGGGGTAAGTCCCAAGGTAAGAAGCGTAAGCCTGACAGAGAATCCTGCCAGGAGCAGGACTTCGTTTGTGATAAATCACGACCGGCCTGGCAGTCTTGCCACGGCTATGGTGGAGGTTATTGACGCAAACGGACGTGTGTTGTGGAATACTCTCGTCAATGACAATGCCCGTTCTGGGGTATGCATCATAGATTGGAAAGTGTGCAGCAGTTCAGGACAGCCTCTGAATCCAGGTATGTACATATATAAAGTGACATTGGTTGATACCGATGGCGCTTCATTGCAGGAGTGTGGCAAGTTAGTCGTGATATAATGTTAAAAACGGGCAACAAGGACAATAAAAGGCGGTATTATTTGTTTTATATCCGGATGAAGAGGACGGTATTTGCGATATATGTGCTTCTGACGGTGACTGCGTTGCCGGCTTTGGCCCAGAAGGATATGTTCAATCCCGTATATACGGGTGTGACATCGTTGTCCATAGCACCTGACCCACGGGCCGGATCAATGGGTGATGTAGGCTGCGCTACCGATCCGTATTATGATACGAATAACCAGTTTTGGAATGCAGCCAAGTTCCCTTATACCAAGAGTCCGGCAGGACTGTCCCTCTCATACACACCATGGTTGAGAAAACTCGTCAGTGATATAGATTTGGCCTATCTGACCGGTTATGGCAAACTTGACAATTATTCTGCGCTGAGCGGATCTCTGACTTATTTTTCACTTGGTGATGTGATAGCTAACGGCTATACCATACGTCCGTATGAATTTTCTGTGGATCTGGCATATTCCAGAATGCTTTCCGAAACATTCTCTTTGGCTGTTGCGCTGCGCTTCATATATTCCGACCTGCAATACAGTTATAGTGACGATGTTACGCCCGGCAAGTCTTTTGCCGCAGACATTTCCTGGTATCATAACCGGTATGTGGGCATAGGAAGGCGTGACTGCATGTTCGGACTGGGAATGAACATCTCCAATATCGGTACCAAAATTTCGTATAACGGGGGGCAGACAAACGAGTTCATTCCTACGAATCTGAGGTTCGGTGCCTCATTGCTCATACCGATTGACGGGTATAACTCAATATCAATCAATGCAGACTTGAATAAGTTGCTGGTGCCTACGAAACCGACATACGCGCAGTTTATGGAGGAAAAGCATCCAGGGGAAACTGATGACCAATACCGATACGCGGCTGAATATGCCACTTGGGTGGAATCAACAGGTTATAACGACATATCTCCGATTGCCGGTATATTCAAGTCGTTTGCCGATGCTCCGGGTGGCTTTGCTGAAGAAATGCGCGAAATCTATTTCGGCGTGGGACTGGAGTATATATATAACGACCAGTTCTTTGTGCGGGCCGGTTATCATTATGAGGATAAGTACAAGGGGAATCGTAAATACTTCACGGTGGGTGCTGGATTCAGGATGAGCGTGTTCTCTTTGGATGCGGCTTATCTGGTATCGACAGCCCAGAACAACCCATTGGACCAGACATTGCGTTTCTCAATAGCATTCGATTTGGATGGAATAAGAGGACTTGTAGGAAGAGGAAAATGATAAGGGTAGGATTCGGATACGATGTGCATCAGTTCGCGGAGGGACGCTTGCTATGGCTTGGCGGTGTGAATATTCCATACGAAAAGGGCTTGTTGGGACATTCCGATGCAGATGTGCTGATTCACGCCGTATGCGATGCGTTGCTTGGTGCTGCAAATATGAGGGATATAGGCTATCATTTCCCCGATAAGGATCCGAAGTACAAAGGCATAGACAGTAAGATACTGCTGAGGGAATGTGTGTCCCTCATCTCTCAGAAGGGCTTTCGTGTTGGAAATATCGACGTGACCGTCTGTGCGGAGGAACCGAAACTGAATCCGTATGTTCCGCAGATGTGCGCTGTGATGGCTTCCTGTATGGGAGTGGAAATTGACTCGGTATCAATCAAAGCCACAACGACCGAGAAACTTGGATTTACCGGACGGAAGGAAGGAATATCAGCCTACGCCGTCTGTCTGATAGAGTCCTGACTGATGTCTGATTAAAGAATGTTGACAGATACAGGTAATATTTGGTTCAGAACATCTGATGAGTCAGCAGTGGAATTACGGTATCCGGTACAAGTCCTTCCAGCGGTTCACCAGAGGTGATTCTTCTGCGAATTTCGGTCGAGCTAATGTTATGGAGAGGACAATCGAGTAGGGTGACATTACTCCTGTTGATTGTTGGAAGTGAGTAACCTTCGCGCGGATAGACTATTATCGGATAATTTTTGATGATGTATTCGTGGTCGTACCAGTTGTCGAATTTCGCCCAATTGTCGGCTCCGATGACCAGTATGAACTGCCTGTCTGGGAATGCGATGTCCAGTGCTCTGAGCGTATTGGCTGTGTAGGATGGCTTTGGCAGCGAAAACTCGAAATCGGAGGCGAGGATGCCGGCCATGTTTTCGGTGGCTTTGCGGGTCAATTCCAAACGGTAGCTGTCATCGGTCAGCTGCAGATTCATTTTCCATGGGTTTTGGGGTGTGACCATCAGCCACAACTCGTCCGTCAGGTCTGCCTCGAGGACAGCTGAAGCTATGGCCAGATGTCCGTTGTGAATGGGGTTGAACGTGCCTCCGAATATGGCAGTCCTTATCAGCTCACTCATTTTTGAGGAAATTGGTTATTGTGGAGTACGCTTTCTGGCAGGCCAGCTGCATATCATCGTTTATAATCGTAATATCGAACCGGGGGGCGTATTCAATTTCATAATTGGCTTTCGCCACTCGTTTTTCAATCATTTCGACCGAATCTGTACCGCGTTTTATGAGCCGTCTGCGCAATTCCTCAACTGAGGGCGGCATGATGAATACAGACAAAGCCCTGTCTGCAAAAAAATTTTTGATATTGCATCCCCCTTCCACGTCAACATCGAAAACCACGTTGAATCCGGCGGCAAGACGGCTCTCCACCTGCTCCTTCAGCGTGCCGTAGAAACATCCTTGATACACCTCTTCATATTCCAGAAACTCGCCGGCGGCTATGCGGCGGCGAAATTCGTCCTCAGTTATGAAGATGTATTCCACTCCGTCGCGTTCCGTGCCGCGCGGTTGTCTGCTGGTGGCTGATACGGAGAATGTGAGCTTAAGCTCCGGGTGGGACAGCAGTGAATTGACGATAGTTGACTTGCCTGAGCCTGACGGGGCTGAGAATATGAGACATTTTCCTGCCATGGACTTTTGATTACATTACGTTGAGTACCTGTTCCTTGATTTGCTCCAGTTCGTCTTTCATGCGGACTACGATTATCTGCATTTCGGCCTGATTGCTCTTGCTGCCGAGAGTATTGATTTCACGCCCCATTTCCTGTGCTATGAAACCCAGTTTCTTGCCCTGTCCGTGTCCGCTCTCAAGTGTTTCTATGAAGTAGTCCAGGTGATTGGTAAGACGCTGTTTCTCCTCACTTATGTCCAGCTTCTCTATGTAGTAGATAAGTTCCTGTTCAAAACGGTTCTTGTCGTAGTCCTGACCGACCGTCTTCTGCAGATTCTCACGCATACGCTCCTTTATCTTCTCAACACGTTCCTTCTCAAACGGCTCTACTGAGTCGAGCAGGTGGCGGATATTGTCTGTTTTCTCGCGGAACTTGACTTCCAGTGCCTTGCCTTCCTGCGTGCGGAAATCCATCAGCTGGTTTATGGCCTGATCTGTGGCATTGCTTGCGGCTTCCCACAGGTTGTCAGAAAACATATCCTGACTTTCCTGCGAAATGACATCCGGCAGTCTGAGAAGCGTCTGAAACCAGTCTGATGGAAGTGCTATTCCCTGTTTGTCGGATATTCCGCGTATCTGACTGACATAGCATTCAAGGGCTTCGGTGTTGATGCGTCCGGATGTGTTTCCGCCGTGATTCTCCAGTGACAATGAAAAATCGCACTTGCCGCGTTCCAGTGTAAGGGAAATTCTGGAACGTATGTCAAGGTCTTTTTCCCTGAACACCGGGGCAATTCTGGTGGAAATGTCCATAGATTTGCTGTTGAGCGATTTTATCTCCGCAGTAATGCTGAAAGTTCCTGTCTCTACTGTGCATTTGCCGTAGCCTGTCATTGATTGTATCATCTTTCCGAAGATTCTTATATGCTGTCACAAAAGTACGTTTTTTCGGGAATATTTCTGTATTTTTGCTGTGGTATGACGGATTGCGGAAATAATGGGTTGTATTTTGCATATAGAGTCGGCGACTGACGGTTGTTCGGTTGCAGTGAGTGAGGAAGGCCAGTTGCTTTTCCATAAGGAAGACCATACTGAGCATAACAATGCCGTTACGCTTGGGGTTTTTGTGGATGAGGCACTGTCTCTCATAGACAGCCGTGGGCTTGAAATGACGGCCGTGGCAGTAAGCGAGGGCCCCGGCTCCTACACCGGTCTGCGTATAGGTGTCTCAATGGCTAAGGGTATTTGCTACTCCAGAAATGCCGGACTGATAGCGGTTCCTACGCTGAAGCTGTTGTGTGTGCCTTTGCTGCTGAATGAAGAGTTGCCGGACGATGCACTGCTATGCCCTATGATAGACGCGCGCCGGATGGAGGTCTATTCCGCCATATATGACCGTGGGCTTGCTGTTGTACGCGAAACCAGAGCTGATATTGTAGATGAGAACACATACAGACTGTACCTCGATTCCCATGTGGTCTATTTCCTCGG
The DNA here is from genome assembly GCA_024398595.1 of Bacteroidaceae bacterium. GTDB lineage: Bacteria > Bacteroidota > Bacteroidia > Bacteroidales > Bacteroidaceae > Colenecus. Next base: position 10,727 of record JAKSIX010000003.1, read on the forward strand.
CAATGGCTCAGGCAAGTGCAGACAAAGCATAGCTCATCCCAATGCGCGTTTTGTGGAGGATTGCAGGCCTTTGGCCAGATGGATGTTCCCGTTGGCAGAGCGGTCGGTTTCGGATGGCGTATATGCCGATGTGGCCTATTTTGAACCGTTTTATCTGAAAGACTTTATAGCAGTAAAACCTAAAAGACTCATTTGATGGAATATAATACGCAACGCGAGCATTTGCCCATGCCGGAATATGGCAGGTCTGTGCAGGAAATGGTGAATCATGCGCTTGATATAGAAGACAGGTCTGAGAGACAGCGTTGTGCTGAGACTATAATCAGCATTATGCAGGGCATGTTCCCGACGTTGAAGGATGTGGATGATTTCCAGGCAAAGCTGTGGGATCATCTGGCATATATGTCAGACTATCGTCTTGATGTGGATTATCCTTATCCTGTGACGAAAATCGATGTGGATAAGCAGAAACCGGATGGAATAGGATATTCCAAGGGAGAGGTCAGATACCGTCATTACGGTCGCATAATTCCTGAATTGATAGAGAAGGCCGTGTCGATGGAGAATGGGCCTGAACGCAGTCTGTTGGTCAAGCTGATTGTGATGCAGATGAGAAAGGACCTTGTTATCTGGAATAAGGAAATGAATACCGATGACAGAATCCGTGAGGATTTGAACTGTCTTTCAAAAGGGGTGTTACAGGCGGATGATGAGGCATTGAATGCCGATTTGTCCAGAAATATGGCATTGCAGGGTCCGCAAAGGTTGCAGAGACAGTTCCAGAGGAAAAAAAACCGCAAAAGGTACTGATAAATGTCATCATTCATCATTGAGGGCGGACATCGGCTGAAGGGTGAGATTGTCCCGCAGGGTGCCAAGAATGAGGTCCTGCAGATTCTCTGTGCGGTGTTGCTTACCGATGAGGAGGTTATCGTACGCAACGTGCCGGATATATTGGATGTGCGCAACCTGCTTGACCTGTTGGTATCGCTCGGCGTGACGGTGCGTGCCTGTGCTCCAGGTGAATGGAGTCTCAAGGCGGAAAAGATTGATATGGATTTTGCACTGAGCGGTGAGATGGTAAGAAAGAGCGCAGCCCTGAGGGGTTCGGTGATGCTGCTCGGACCGTTGCTTGGCAGAACGGGGCGTACTGTAGTGAGCAAACCGGGTGGCGATAGGATAGGCAGACGCCGTATTGACACGCATATCAATGGCCTGAAGGCTCTCGGAGCGTCTTTTGTGCCCAATGAGGAGAAGGAATGCTATGAACTGTATGCCGATAAGTTGAGGGGATGCTATATGCTGCTTGACGAGGCATCGGTTACGGGGACGGCAAACATTGTCATGGCATCTGTGCTGGCAGAGGGAGAAACGACCATTTACAATGCTGCGTGTGAGCCGTACGTGCAGCAGCTCTGCCGTATGCTTGACAGTATGGGGGCGCAGATTAGCGGTATTGGAAGCAACCTGCTGAAAATCACTGGTGTGAATCATCTTCACGGCACTACGCACACTATATTGCCGGATATGATAGAGGTCGGCAGTTTCATAGGGATGGCGGCTATGACCTCAAGCGAACTTACGATAAAGGGTGTCTCGTATGATAATCTTGGAATTATTCCTGACAGTTTCCGTCGTCTTGGCATAAGCCTTGAGAGGAAGGGCGATGATATATTTGTGCCTGCACAGGAACATTACCAGATTGAATCTTTCATTGACGGGTCCATAATGACATTGGCCGATGCACCATGGCCGGGACTGACTCCGGACTTGCTCAGTGTGCTGCTTGTCACCGCAACTCAGGCAAAGGGCAGTGTACTGATTCATCAGAAGATGTTCGAGAGTCGTCTGTTCTTTGTGGATAATCTGATTGATATGGGTGCTCAGGTCATCCTGTGTGATCCGCACAGGGTCGTTGTAATCGGACATGACAAGGGTATTATGTTGCGGGGACGTAAGATGTCATCGCCGGATATCCGTGCCGGTATCGCCATGCTGATTGCCGCAATGAGTGCGGAGGGTATCAGCAGGATAGACAATATTGACCAGATTGACAGGGGATACCAGAATATTGACCTGCGTCTCAATGCTTTGGGAGCCAATATCATTCGTGAAAGCAAATGATAAGTTTTGATGAAGTCTCAAAATGCGGTACGGTACTCCACTCACATGGTACTGAGGGAGAACTGGTGATTCCTGTATCGCATGATATGATAAAGGACAGCGGTATGCGGTTCATTGTAGTGGAGATGGACGGAATACTCGTTCCTTTCCATATTACCGGGGTGCGGACGCGCGGGGCATCATCGTCAATAGTCAGGCTGGAGGGAATTGATACGATGGAGAAGGCTGATATGCTCAGGGGCAGGAAGGTGTGGCTGCTGAAAGAATATCTCCGGAATCTGGAGGATTCAGGAAAGGTTCCTTTTGATATGTTTGTCGGAATGTATGCGGTGGATAGGAAAAAGGGAAGGCTGGGAGAGATAACCGACATTGATGACTCGACTCCGAATGTGCTTATGAAAGTGTCTGCTGCAGACGGACGGGAAATGATTCTGCCGGCTTGTGATGAGTTTATAAGGAATGTGAGTGTCCGTAGGGGTATTGTCAGTCTTGACTTGCCTGACGGACTTACTGAGATATAGTACGTTATGGATAGTCTGAATCGCAAAAGAAAGAAGGTCGCCAAGCAGAGTTCCAAGCAGAAGCGGGCTCACAGGTTCCGTATGCAGGTAACAGATGAGGATGAGCTGAGGGAACTTGGTTCTGTCAGATTCTCCAAGCCCGTTTTCACACTGTCTGTCATCCTGCTTGTGTTCGTGCTTGTGATAGCGGTATCATCGGTGTTACTGTATCGTCAGCTGCCGTTCTATAGGTACGATGTTGAGAAAGATTATCTTGTACGTCAGCGGATGGTGGATGATATGTTGCGTTTGGATTCTCTGGACGATGTGCTTTCCATACAGCAGGCGTATGTCAGGAATATGCAGGATGTATTCCTTGGCAGGAAGAGCGTTGATTCCGTTCCTTCTCTGGACACCCTGATGACATTCGGAAGCCGTAGTCTGGAAGAACGTTCCGATGTGGAGGATGCATTTGTGGCAGAGTTTGAGGAGCAGGAAAAATATAACGTCACATCGGCTACAATGGTAAGTATATTGCAGAGCCGGAATCTGTTCCGCCCTACGACAGGTATGGTGTCCGAACCGTACAATACGCAGAAAAGACATTACGGCGTGGATATTGTTGCAAATCCGAATGAGAGTGTGGTGGCTGTGACTGACGGGACTGTATTGATGAGCAACTATACAGCTGAGGACGGATATATGATATGTGTGTATCATGCGGGGGATATGATATCTGTATATAAACAATGCAGTTCGCTGTTGAAGAAAGTTGGCGACAAGGTAAGGGCCGGTGACGTTATTGCACTGGTGGGTACTGTCAACAGCACGTATTCCAACCCGCATCTGCATTTTGAATTATGGTATGAGGGTCAGTCTCTGGATCCGCAAAAATATATAGTGTTCTAGTGAAGAGAGAGATAGCGATAATGGGCTCTACGGGCTCAATAGGAAGTCAGGCTCTTGATATTGTGGAGGCACATCCTGACTTGTACGGGGTGTATGCACTGACGGCGAACAATAATGTTGGAAAATTAGTATCGCAGGCCCGTAAATTCAGGCCGGAGGTTGTGGTCATAGCTAATGAGGCTCATTATGACGAAGTCCGGACGGAGCTTGCGGATTTGCCGGTTAAGGTTTATGCCGGTGCCGATTCCATCTGTCAGGTGGTAACGGCTTCTCCGATTGATGTGGTCTTGTCATCGTTGGTAGGATTTGCCGGGCTGAAGCCGACGATTGAAGCAATAAAAGCCGGCAAGGCGGTGGCTTTGGCCAACAAAGAGACACTGGTCGTGGCCGGTGAGCTTGTGACATCGCTTGCCAATCAGTACAAAGTGCCGATAGTGCCTGTCGATTCAGAGCATTCCGCTATATTCCAGTGTCTGCAGGGAGAGCTGATGAATCCCGTAGAGAAAATTATCCTCACAGCTTCGGGAGGACCGTTCCGCAAACTCTCCATGGAACAGCTTGCATCTGTAACCAAGAATCAGGCTCTGAAGCATCCGAACTGGGATATGGGGGCAAAGGTCACGATTGACTCCGCTTCGATGATGAACAAGGGCTTTGAAGTCATTGAGGCAAAATGGCTTTTCGGTGTGTCGTATGACAGGATTGAGGTGGTGGTTCATCCGCAGTCTGTGGTTCATTCCATGGTACAGTATGCGGACGGTTCGGTCAAGGCCCAGCTTGGTGCACCTGATATGCATCTGCCCATACAGTATGCGTTGGCATACCCGAACCGTTTGAAATCGGATTTCCCCCGTGTGGATTTCACAGAACTGGGGACTTTGACATTCGAGAAGCCGGATACATCCAGATTCCGTAATCTGGCTCTGGCATATAAGGCCATCAGTGCCGGCGGCAGTATGCCTTGTGTACTGAATGCTGCAAATGAGGTCTGCGTGTCGGCCTTCCTTCACGACAGGGTTCCGTTCCTCAGAATGAGCGATATCATAGAACGTACTATGGATACGATACCTTTTGAGAAATCACCGTCGTTTGACGATTATGTAAGAATAGATTCAGAGGCGCGTCGTCTGGCCACCTCATTACTGTAAATAAAACGATAGCTATGTCACCTTTTTGGATACGTCTTATTCAGCTTATATTGTCACTCACAATTCTTGTGGTGTTCCACGAGTTCGGCCATTTCCTGTTTTCCAGAATATTCAAGGTCCGTGTAGAGAAGTTCTATGCGTTCTTCAATCCGCAGTTCTCCCTGCTGCGGATAAAGAAAGTAAACGGCAAGATACGCTGCCGGTTCTTTGCTCCGAATGTTCCGGACAGTTATGAGGCGGAGAAACGCTACAATTTTGAAGGTAAGGAGGAAATTGTATATAAGCCGGTTGACATAGATTCATTGCCGGAGGATGACTGGCGCCGGAATCCTGAGAATACGGAGTTCGGTGTGGGCTGGGTGCCATTCGGCGGTTACTGTAAGATTGCCGGAATGATTGACGAATCAATGGATGTCGCCTCGATGCAGCAGGAACCCAAGCCGTGGGAATTCCGTACCAAGCCTGCGTGGCAGCGACTGCTGATTATGGTCGGCGGAGTCCTGTTCAATCTGATAATGGCGTTCTTCATTTATTCGATGGTGCTTCTGAAGTGGGGTGACTCCTATATTCCGGTAGAAGCTCCTGTATATGGATATGAGTTCAATGAATATGCACAGTCCATCGGATTCCGCAATGGCGACATAATAGTTGCGACTGATGGCCGTAAGGCTGTATCGTTCGATGCGGATCTCTATCGTGACATAGCCAAGGCCAGTACTGTCACCGTTCTGCGTGACGGCAACAGTGTGGTGATAAATATTCCGGAGGAATTGTCTCTGTTTGACTTCACACGTGACTATCCTTTCATATCGGTATATAGCCCCATGGTGGTGGACAGCGTAGCGGCGGGGGGCGGTGCCGCTCTGGCAGGTATGCAGCCTGGGGACAGTATCGTTACAATCAACGGAAAGAATGCCTCCACATGGACTTCATTGCAGGTGACACTTGCGGAGATAGCCGCAGATGGATTCAGTTCCCACGACCTGAGCGTCGTTGTATGCAGGGAGGGGAGACCGGATACCCTTACTGTCACCTCGAATGAGAATTATCAGCTTGGAATAGTACATTTTGCAGATGAGTATTCGTACAGGGAACTCGAATACGGTTTCTTCCAGTCAATACCTGCCGGCATTAAATATGGTTGCAAGACATTGAAGAGCTATGTTGGAGATTTCCGCTATGTGTTCACGAAGGAGGGAGCCAAATCGTTGGGCGGTTTCGGAACAATAGGAAGCATATTCCCGGCCAAATGGAACTGGCATGCGTTCTGGATTATGACGGCATTCCTGTCAATAATTCTGGCGTTTATGAATATACTGCCGATTCCCGCACTTGATGGCGGCTATGTGCTGTTCCTGATTGTGGAGGTGGTGACGGGGCATAAGCCCGGAGACAAGTTCCTGGAGCGTGCCAATACGGTCGGTATGATTATACTGCTTGCCCTGCTGGTTGTCGCCAATCTGAACGATGTCCTCAGGCTGTTCAATATAATGTAGAGTCCTTGGGAGTGAGGCCGTGCCTGTCAGCGGCTTCTTTCAGAAGAAAAGCGTAGGCGGCATCGTGCTCATTCGGGATTATCCCGTCAAGTATGGCATCCTTTATGGCACTCTTCAGTTCTCCCACTATTGCTGTCGGCCCCAATCCGAATACTGTCATAATTTCATTCCCGTCAACAGGCGGCTGGAAATTCAGTATGCGGTCACGTTCTTCAAGATCTTTAAGCTTTTGCCTGACAATCTGAAAATTGTCTATAAGACGCTGTTTCTTATGCTCGTTGCGTGATGTTATGTCCGATTCGCAGAGAAGCATCAGGTCTTCTATGTCATCTCCGGCATCAAACAGAAGCCTGCGTACAGCAGAGTCGGTAACGATGTCATCGACAATGTTTATCGGGCGCATATGCAGGTCAACCATTTTCTGGACATATTTCATCTTGTCATTCTGTGGAAACTTCATGTTCCTGAAAATGACAGGAATCATCTTGCTTCCTATGAAGTTGTGATTGCGGAATGTCCATCCGTGTACGGGATCCCATCTCTTTGTGCGCGGTTTCCCTATATCGTGCAGCAGTGCCGCCCACCTCAGCCACAGACTGTCACTTTGCCGGGCGACATTGTCCAGAACTGTAAGACTGTGCAGGAACACGTCCTTGTGGCCTTTGCCGTTGATTGTCTCAACACCTTCAAGAGCTGCCAATTCCGGGAATATCAGTTGGAGCAGGCCACTGCGGTCCAGGTCAATGAAGCCTTTTGAGGGTATGGGAGACAGTATGATTTTGTTAAGTTCATCCGCTATGCGCTCCTTTGAGATTATTCCGATGCGTTCCCTGTTGCGCTCAAGTGAAGCGAATGTATCATCGTCAATGTAAAAGTTCAGCTGTGTGGCGAATCTGATACAGCGCATCATACGCAGCGGATCATCGCTGAAGGTTATATCCGGGTCAAGCGGAGTGCGGATAATGCGGTCCTCCAGATCGTATATTCCGTCAAAGGGATCGGTCAATTCTCCGAAACGGTCTCCGTTGAGGCAGATGGCCATAGCATTGATTGTAAAATCCCGTCTGTTCTGATCATCCTGGAGTGTACCGTTCTCAACGATAGGCTTGCGTGAGTCACGTCTGTATGATTCCTTGCGTGCGCCTACGAACTCCACCTCAAGGTCACCTTTGCGGACTTGGGCTGTACCGAAATTCTTGAACAGCGACACGTGGGCATCGCGCCCCAATGCCTTGCCGTATGCCTTGGCCATTTCAAGTCCGCTTCCGACTACAACGACGTCTATGTCCTGATTGGGCCGTTCAAGAAACAGGTCGCGTACATATCCTCCGACAACATAGCACTCCATCTGCAGACTGTCGGCAGTCGCGGACAATAGCCTGAATTCAGGTCTATCCAGTATCCGGGCAAGTTCCTTGTCGCTGTATAGCGTCATATCTGAATCGGTTTCGCATGGCAAAGTTACTCTTTAACGCGCCAAAAGGGAAAAAAAAGAGTAATTTTGATGCGTATTTTATATATGTGACATGCGTAAATGTGTTATTGCTGCCCTGACAGCCCTGATATTGTCTGCGTGCAGACAGAGTGACGATGTTTCTGCCAGACGATTTATAGAAGCCGCCCGTGCAAGTATGGAAATCAGTGATTTTGCCGGTGCCAAGATTCTGATAGACAGTGTGAGAATTGTATATCCCAAGGCTTTTGAGGCAAGGAAGGAGGGCATACGCCTGCTTCAGGAGGTTGAGATTGCCGAGGCAGACAGGACGCTGGAGTTTCAGGACAGCGTCATTCAGCTTTTGAGGGAACGTCTTGAGGGCGTGAAGAATGATTTCGTATATGAGAAGGATGCGGAATATCAGGATGTAGGAATATATTCCGTGGCATCGCAGGCTGTAGGGAAGAATTATTCACGGAATTACATACGGGCTCAGGTTGATGAGACGGGCAGGCTGACCCTGGTATCAAATTACAACGGCTCATCGTACATTCATCACCGTTCAATAAAACTTGTCTCCGGGGACAATTATGTGGAGTCTGCGGTTTCCGACAATTTCTATGAATTCAAGGATTTGGGAGTGTGTTATGAGAAGTGCAACTTTGCCGGTGACGATAACGGGAATCTGGCTTCATTCATCGCTGTAAATTCAGAGAATCCTGTGGAGGTGACGCTGAACGGAGACCGTACTGTCAGATATAGGGTGAACACCGCAGATAAAAAGGCGGTGAAGGATGTCTATTCATTTTCCTTATTGCTGTCATCCATAGAGGAGGCTGTAGCAATACGTGATGAGGCTCTGCGCAAGAAGCGTTTTGTGTTGGAAAATATGGCAAGGGCAGACTCTTCCGTTGTGTCAGAATAACAGCCAGTATGTAAATATTGCAGTTACCCCCAGTGGAGCTACATATTTGATAAGTATGTAGACAGTGCTCAGTATCCACATCGGTGTAGTGGCTTTTCCGTGATTTGACAGTTCGTCAATAATATCTTCCTTCTTAAGTATCCATCCTGCGAATATAAGCAGAAACAGGCTGGCTAATGTCATGAACACGTTGGCTGACAGCATATCCAGCAGGTCAAATATATTCAATCCTAAAATGCGGACATCGGACATGACACCTTGCGAGAGGGAACAGAACGTTGCCGGAATCAGGCAGATGAGGTAGCAGATGTATACGGCCTTATCCCGGCTTTTTTCTGTCACATCTATGATGAATGCTGTGATGGATTCAAAAATTGACATTGCCGATGTCAATGCGGCAAGGGCAAGCGAGAAGAAAAAAAGTATTGCCACTATATCCCCGAAAGGCATTGATGCAAATACGGAAGGTAATGTCACGAAGACCAGTTGGGGACCTGCATCAAGCGTCGGTGTGCTTCCATTTGCGTATGAAATGGCGAAAATGGCCGGTATTATGGCTATTCCTGCGACAATGGCGAAAAACAGATCAAGTGCAGCGGTGGAGATACTGGAATTGGTTATATTCTCATCACTCTTTGTATAAGAACCGTAAATCAGTATTGTCCCGGCACCGAGACCCAGGGTGAAGAATCCCTGACCGAGCGCATTCTGTATCGTGTCAATGCTGACTTTTGAAAAATCCGGAACCAAAAGATATTTCAGACCCTCGTATGCTCCGGGCAGGGTAATAGCGCGTATGGCAATCAGTACCGTTGCGATGAACAGTGTCGGTGTTATTATCTTGGAGGCTTTCTCAATACCTTTCTTTACGCCTTTGAATGATATGAATGCAATCAGTCCTGTAAATATGAATGTGTGTATCAATGGCATATAGGGGGACGAGATGTATTCGGAGAACTGTCCGGCATAGTCAGCAGTGTCGGAACCGAACTGCAACATAATGGAAGAGGTCAGATATTTGATCGTCCATCCGCCAACTACATTGTAGAATCCCATAATGCAAATGGCACTGATTATGGCGAATATTCCGATGAACTTCATTTTCGGATGGCCCAGACGGTTCGGGGTTAAAATTATGCTTGTCCTGCTACGGCGTCCGATAAGGTACTCCGTAATCATTGTAGGTATGCTTACCAGCAGTAGTAGAACAATGTAGATAAGGATGAATGCCGCACCTCCGTTCTGGGCTGTAAGATATGGGAAACGCCACAGGTTACCCAGACCTATGGCCGAACCTGCCAGAGCCATCAGGACTCCGAACCTGCTTCCGAACAATTCTCTGCTGAATGGTTTCATAGGTGCAAAGTTAAGAATTATTCAAGTATCGCAAGTTCCACATGTGAAACTTGAGTTGAAAATTATCTGGTCAGGGAGAACTTTATTGTGAATCCGCAATCGTGCGTGGATGTGGGGAATGACGATGTGGAGACTAACGGGAAGTTGCTCTGGAAATTATAATAGAAATTCAGCGTGAGGAATTTGCTGTATGTATAATCGGCGGAGAGTGCTACCTTGACGGCTTTGTTGCCGCTTGTGGCCTGTGTGGATGTATTCGCGATGTTACGGCAGATGGCACTCTGGTTCCTGTATGAAATGTCACAGTTCATATTGAGGTCATTGCTTACCTTGTTCTTTCCGCTGCCCGGATGTGCGCCGAGCATCTTCAGGTTCACAATCTTGTATCCTGCTCCTACTACAATATCGTCCGATGTCGTTTCGGACATCTGTATTGCGGCCATACTGAGATTCATGACACGTGTCTTGCGTATCTCTACCTTGGCGGTTACACCGTTATTCATCGTCATGTTGACTCCGACAAGCGGAGAGAATGACTCGTTGATGGATACGGAACTGATGTCGTACATACTGCTTGGTATTGGATTGCCTGTGGAAATGTCCTGTATGAATCCGATGCCGTCCATATATTCCATATAGGTGGAGTAGGTATTGTATGTTCCTGTCGAATAGACACTCTTATAGGCGTGGGTCAGGTTGAAGCTCTTGAAATTATTCTTGAAGAAATCTATTTTTGCCAGACCATTGTAAGTTACACTCCAGTTGGGCAGTATTGAGAATATCGACGGGAACAGGTCGAGGCTTGATGTGGATGCGTCTTTTCCGGAATAGGTGGCCAGAAATGCCGGAACCATGACTTCTGTCGAGTATTTGCCTACACCTCCGTTAGCCGGATCATACGGCTGTCCCGGACGTGTACTCTGCTGAGGGTAACGGCTGTCTCTGTAACGCTGCTCAAGTCTGCTCTGAACTATATCCAGATTGTTGCGGAAACGTTCAAAGGTGGCCGAATAATATTCGTCCGATGCATTTCTTGATTCAAACGCGCTGCCTATTGATATGGTAGTCATATTGAATGTACCTGTCCTTGTCTGTGGCATTCCGGCGTACATATACTGGATTCTTTTTGCATCGCTCATTGTCCAGCTGGCATTGAGGTCAATCTTAAGTCCGCTGACGGGCTCAAGAGTCATTTTTATCTGTATATCGCGGGCACTGTTGGTAGTGGCGTTATAAGCTACGCTGTCATTGTCCAGCAGCCATCCTCTGTCGTGTGCTTTCTGCAGATAGCTGTCATCTATGAATCCGAAAGCGAAATCAAGTCCCGGAGCCATGCCTGCGGCCAGATTCTGCTGACCGAATACCTTGCCGATTCCGGGCATGAAACCGGGTAATGACATTGAATAATCGTTTTTATATGTGACGGATATATTGCGCAACAGCATCAGAAAACGTACAGAGAATTCCCCGACATCCTTTATTGTGGCTTTTTCCGTATTATTACTTCTTTTAGGATTGTGTCTTACGGTCATTCTAAGTGCGACTGAGTCAGTTGTGTTGATTGTTATTGTATTGGCATCCTTGACCTTGTATTTCAATTTGTAGGGTGTACCGTCCTGAGTGACTGTGGTAATCAGCGGAGTCAGGGTGTTCAGATTGTGGGTAACTTCAATCGTTTCTCCCGGCAGCAGCGTAACCTCCCGGTCATATTTCTTTTTCAGGTCGGATTCCCGCTTTGCGCTCTCGTATCGGCTGGCCTTGCCGGAATACCGCTGGTTAATATCGCTGAGGTATTTGCTCTTGTTGTACAGGGATTCAAAGTTCAGTTTCCCGTTGATGTTGAAGACACGCCGGTCTGCGATTATGTTTCCGAAGGTAGAGCCGTCCGCGTATGTTGTTCCACGGTTCCAACTGTACTGCGCGGAGTATGTCGCGCTGAGGTTGGTCCAATCAAACAGCGGAATCTTGTCTATAGGGACCTGATATGTGGCTGTGAAATCCTGTTGATAGTCCAGTGGCTTGCCCAAACGTGCCAGGCTTGCCTTCACGGAGTCTTTCCATAATTCGTACTGGTCAGGGTAGAGATCTTTATTGACTGCGCCGTAAGGCTCTTCAATCTCTGCCTGTGTCCTTGTGGTTATTGACAGTTTCAGACTCTTGAATATGTCCCATCTGAGATTCAGACTGCGGTTCCAGTAGAATTGCTGGGAGAATGTCACCGGTACGGAATTGCCACCCGACAGATTGCTCAGATCCCGTTCCTGATATTCGTGATAGTTGCGCGACAGATCTGTGTTGAATGTTATGCTTTGCGGCAGAGGTGCTATGGACAGGTCACGGATTATGTCATACCACTCCGATTTGTGCTTCTCCAGCTTGAATGGCCTGATGTCCTCGATGGGGGAGTTGTAGCTGTAGTTCAGAGAACCTTTCCACTTGAGGTCTTTCTCGTATTCTGTAGTGCCGCCTTGGCTGTTCTGGGTGGCCCTTGAATAGCTTACCGAGAAGTTGGACGGGTCGTATGGCATTGACTTCTTGGAACTTATATTGACTTTAGCCCCGGATATGCTGAGATTGTTCTGAGTATGAACCTCTTGTGTGATGTTCTTTATAGAGTCACGGCTGTGATCATCCGGGTAAGAGTCAATGACATCGTCCAGCTCAAGATCGGTATCGAACGGACTGTATCGTGGCGATGTCTTCTCGCGTGTGTATGAATAATAGAAAGGTATTGATATTTTCGCCTTCTCAGGAAGGAAACGGCCTGCATTGAAATTAGTGGTGATGGAATACTTGTAGTTGTTGTCCATCCTGCGTTCTGCGACTCCCTGCTCCAGGCCTCCGAACCCGGCTGTGCTGTAGTTTCCGTTAACATTGAGAGTCGCCAGGTCAGACACCTGTACGTTAAGGTCTCCCTGTGCGGCTGAACCTCCATGACTTTCATAGCCGACAAGCCTGAACTCATTGACCCAGACTTCGGCAGAACGGGTTCCCAGTGCGTTGTTGCGGACACCAATCATTATGGCCCTGACGTTACCGATGGACGGGTTTCCTATGATGCTGATTCTGTTCTCCGGATGTTCCGGGTCATAGTCGGAGTATATTTGTCCGATGCTTGTCCCTGACCCGTATGTGTTGGCTTCTCTGTTGCGCTTGTTCTTTACGGCTGTGAATACGCCGAAAGGAACATCCAACATGTTCTCATCGGGCCATACTTTCCTGCGCTCGCTGTCGCTGGCCCCATCATAGTATCCGGGTGGCGTTACTTTCAGAGGAATCTCATATTCATAATAATTGCTGGTGTAGTCGGTACCTATTCTTATGAACATTGACATTTCTCCATTTTCAATGCCTTGGATGTCCGCTTCCAAAGCTTCTGCGTGGGCGAACATCTGCATACGCTCGTATTTGCGCAGGTCAAGGGCGGATTTCCTGTATATGCCGCGTGCATCACCTGCATGCAGTTCCATTACCTTAAGGCTCATTGACTGCTCATTATCCTGTATGAGCTGTGTCTGGCTCGGGTCAAGCACTCTTGTTATGCCTGGCGGTACTACATAGTTGACAGGATGCCGGTCTCCGTTTTCCTCTATGTTGACAGATGCCGCTGTCATTGTTCCGGACAGCGATGCCACTTTCGTGGATGGATTGCTGATAGGGGACTCGTAGTTGCGCCACTGGCTTGTCATAAGTTCCAGTGTTCCGAAACGCAGATGTACTTCTTCATTGAATCCGGTCAGGTACATTCTCATGAAGCGGATTGAACTGAAATCACTGATACCGCCTACGGCTTTGTCGTGCTGGTCAATGGGCACGCGGAAGCAATACCAGGTAACGGTCTCTGTCTTGTCGTTGCGTAGCTTGACCTGCACTTCGCGCTTGTCGGCGATGAAATTTGAACCTACGTTCATATCTTTCGGACGCAGGGAGATATGATAGGGGAAATATCTCTCATATTCATCCATCGTATAGTCATTGTTGATGTCCTCTACATCCGGAGTCGTTCTGGCAGATGTGTTGTACTGCTGGTTGGTGTCATCAGCGTTTGGGGAATTGCCTTCTGTTCCGTTATACAGTTTGTAGCGTTGCAGGATAGGCATACGTGCCTCATCGTAATCGTCTCCCCGGAAATAATGGTAGTTGTCGGCGGCCGGGTCGTCATAGAATGTTTTGTATATTTCGTCGGGAAGCCATTCCAGTGATTTCAGATATATAGAGTAGGTGGGGAATTCACGCTCCTCTTCGCTGGACAGTCCGTTCAGTCCTACATCCTGTTTGCTGCGGTTGGCGGCATCGTTGTTGTCGAATGCGTATATGAGGCTTGTCGTGTTGGGAACACGTCCCCATTCCGTGGTCACGTATTTTGTGCTGTCTCCATTGACCGGCAGTCCGTTCTCAAAGAATTTCCTGCCATCTTTCAATATATCCTCAGATACCTCACCGAGATTGATGTAGAAGTCCCCTCCTGATGAATTCGGATTATATATGAACGGATCCAGAAGCCAGAACTCAATGTATTCTACATTGGCCGTTTCAAAATCCGTGACGGAAAGGCTACGCATAATGCCACCCCAATTGTCTTTTGTATTCTTCAACTTTCCTTCGCTGTTGATTTCAGGATTCAGGTTATATGGACCGCGTTCATCGGGATAGTATGCCAGATTGAGAATCTGAAGTGTGGATGACTCACCTGATACGGTTTCCTTGTTCGGATAGAGCTCACGTTCATAAACCTCTCTGACGTAATGGTTTGACAGCTGCTCAAGGTCGTTCTTGATGTGTGACGGTGTCAGAGGCGAGTTGCGTCTCGTGAACAGTGGGTCAATAGTGAACCAGTTCAGCAGGGCGCGGTTGTAACCACTCCCGATTCCTGTAGCCTGACCTGTTATGGTGGGAGGACGTGATGACAGCGACCATGATCTTGGATTACTGATGTCTATTCCGCTCTCGGCAGCTTCGAAATCGTCTATGTACGATGCGCTTCCCTGAACCTCGTCCGATACGTCAGAGAAAAGTCTGGCGTATTCTGCATTGAATGTAATCATGGACGGTTCTGTCGCATTGACGAATGGCAGCAGGTCAAACAGGTTCGTCAGTGCCTGACTTTCTTTCCGCCAGTTGATGTTGAAACCTAACATGGTGTTCACAAGCGGCTCATCGCCCATCGTGACTTTGCTTGTAAGTGGCTTCTCATTGAGATGCATTACCGTACCGCCTATCTGGAGATTCTTGTTGAAATCGTATTTCCAGTTCATCCCAAGCATCGTCTTGCGCTGCATACTGTAATTCGTGTTGCTCTCAAGCGATACGCTGACATTGGTTCCTGCATCGATAATGTTCTGGTTGATTATCGTCACGGTACCAAGGCTGTAGTCTACGATATAATCAACATTCTCAACCAGTGTCTCGCCTCCTGCCGATACTGTGACAGAACCTCGTGGTATGTTGTATGAACCCAGTTCTATCAGGTTGCCTGATGATCCGGAGTACTGGCCCTGAAGGAAGAACTTATCCTTGTCGGCAATCCTTTTTGCCGCCGTCATGGTCGTGTCGTACAGCTCCTGAAACACGTACTTATCCGCTATGTCCTTGTCCTTTATGACTGACCTCAAATGGCTTCCGAAAGGCTCTGCCACAGGGAATATTATGCGTCCGGACGATGATATGACTGTATATCCCTCAACATAGTCGAACTGACCGTTGGAGTGTGGGGATAACTTGTCGTCAAGACGGTCCAGATTCATTATCTGCAACAGTGTCTGTTGCTTGAGCGATTCTTCAGGGAGGTAGGTTATACGGCTTCCGACACTGTCTGACGCATAGATAATCTTCATTTTGAAATTCTTCTGCGTGATGTTGCCTCCGCCTACGTAGTATATGTTCTTCATCATGAGATCCCAAGTGCCGGATGACGGTGTGTTGGAACTTGATTTCAGCAGTTTCAGGTATAATGACTGTCTGGAGTCCGGGATATCGGACGAGAACTCTCCAACCTGATATGTCCTGCTGCCGTACGTGAATTCGTATGCCACGGCCAGTACTTCATCAGGCCTCAGTGTGGTTTTCAGTGAAATATAGCCTAATGTCCGGTTCAGAATGTATTCTGAGGGATCAAGCATCCTTGCATTGGAGATCTTCTCATATTCGATACCGCCCTTCATAATCGGGCTGAGCACTATCTCCGCAGAGTCCGCATAGCGTGCAGGCCGGTATTGCTCCACTATGGTTCTGTATAGGGTGTTGGAATTGTTGTCCGGTTCCGGTTCGCCGTATTTGAACCATTGTCTGTTCGTGAGATGCTCTGCCTCGGCGATGTCTGTGAAGGCCAGTATGTTTCTCGGACTGTCATAACTGCTCTTCTTGTTTGTCACCCATACCTCAATTCTGGTAATGTTGACGCCGGATACGACAGAAGGCAGCATTGACATGTTCCTGTCGTAGTTGTCCCTGAAGTAATGCGCCAGAAAGAAGTGCCTGTTCTCATCGTACGAGCTGGCGTCAATCTCGAAATCAGTCAGCTGTTCCCCGCCTTGCGAGCTGACGGTAGTCGAAGAGGAGTTTTTCTGTGAGACTACTGTCTGCAGGGAGAGCTTTCCGAACTGGAAGTCGGCGCGGATACCGAACAATGATGTTGCGCCGCTTATGAGCGATGAGTTGCTTGGAAAACTGATGTTTCCCGCCTCGAACAGTTTGATTATCTCGTCTTCCTTACCTTCGTAGCGCAGACGTATGTTTTTGGTGTCAAAATTGAACGTGGCCTCGGTATTGTAATTCAGGTCCATATTGATTTTGTCTCCGACGGTGGCATTTACATTGATGTTAATCTGCTCATCAAAGTCAAAGCCGAAGGTCTTGCGGTTCTGTACAGACAGTGATGGATTGTCAATGATATTGCCGTCGAATCCTATCTTTACTGAGGCAGCACCGTTAGTCCTGATGCGTACTCCGCCAGGACCGAAAATCTTTTCTGCCGGTCCGAGGTCGAAATGCATATCCGTGAAGTCAAACTTGTCCTTGCCGGCAGACTGGTATTCAGTCTCGTTCTTCTGACGGAAATATGACTGCATGGACTTGTTCATACTCCATTTGTTGTATTCCTCAGGTGTCATCAGCATCGGCACGTCAAGATAACTGTCACCCAGCTTGGTCCCGATTCTGTATGTGTTGCTGCTTTCCTCGTATTCGGCCTGCTGTGTCAGGTTTTCCGGATTGCGGAGATCTGCCGTACTGTTGCGGTTCAGGTCTTCACTGTCCTGTGCCGATGTCCTGCTTACGCGATACCGTGCTGCACGGAGAGTGTCGTTTGCAGTCTGGGCATAAAGCGGATTATGGCTCCAGAATACACTGGAGCCAATGATGGTTGCAATTGTCAATATGCGGAGACTTTTCCTCATTCCCGGCATCAGGAATCCTTTTCAGATTCTTCTCAAAGCTTCCTTTATTACAGCTTCAACACTCATTGAGGGATTCTCCTTGAAAATCGCGGATACGACCTTTGCCGAGGCGGTCTGCTGGAAGCCAAGCATTGTAAGTGCCGCTATGGCACTTTCCGCATCCTCACTGACGGATACTTTTGTGCCGGGCGGAGAACTTTGTGTAATGCCGCTGATATTTATCTTGTCGTGCAGATCCACTATGATACGTTGGGCAGTCTTAAGTCCTATGCCCTTGACCTGCTTTAGCAGTTTCTCGTCACCGGTGCTGATGATGTTCTCCAGTTCTGACGGCGAGAATGCCGACAATATCATTCTCGCTGATGCCCCGCCTATACCGGGAACCGAAATCAGCATAAGAAACAGTTCTCTTTCCCGGCGGTCGGAGAATCCGTACAGGACGTATGCATCCTCGCGTATTGCTTCATATACGTACAGCTTTGCCTCGTTTTTTCCCTGTATGGACGAATATGTGTTCAGGGATATGTTCAACATATATCCTACACCGCCGGCTGTCTCTATGACGGCCCAGGCAGGCTCCAGTTCCTCAATCTTACCTTGTATGAACTCTATCATATATATATCTCTCTGTTTTCCATAAAAACGGGCATCATGCTCTTTTATTGTGTGTGTGCGCGTGTGCGTATCGGATGAAATGACTACTTTTGTGGCAAACAGTATTGGTATGGGTAAGATAAAAGCTGCCGTAGTAGGTTATGGCAATATAGGGAAATATGTTCTGGAAGCTCTCCAGACAGCACCGGATTTTGAGGTCGCCGGCATTGTAAGGCGTGACTGCACAGGTATTATGCCACCCGAACTTACGGGATATAGGGTAGTAAGCGATATAGCAGAGCTGGACAAGCCGGACGTGGCAATACTTGCAGTTCCCAGCAGGAAAACAGAGGAATATGCCTGCAATATACTCCGGCTGGGAATTGACACTGTTGACAGCTTTGACATACATACCCTGATTCCTGAGACGCGGCAGCGTATCGGGGACGTGGCGCGTGAAGCCGGCAGAGTCTCTGTAATATCTGCCGGATGGGATCCCGGCAGCGATTCCATTATTCGTGCCCTGATGCAGGCTATGACTCCCAATGGGATAACATATACCAATTTCGGTCCCGGAATGTCAATGGGACACACCGTTGCAGTGAAAGCCATCGAGGGGGTGAAGGCCGCTCTGTCAATGACAATACCTGTCGGCACAGGCATACATCGCCGGATGGTGTATGTTGAATTGAAAGATGGTTACAAACTGGCTGAAGTAGCCGATAAAATCAAGAAAGATCCTTACTTCGTACATGATGAGACGCACGTCATGCAGGTGGAGTCGGTGGAGGCTCTAAAGGATATGGGACATGGCGTAAATCTGGTGCGTAAGGGAGTCAGCGGCAAGACCCAGAACCAGCTTCTTGAATATGATATGAAAATCAACAATCCGGCTCTCACCGGTCAGATTCTGGTGTGTGCGGCGCGTGCTGCGGTAAGGCAGGCGCCGGGTTGCTATACGATGATAGAGATTCCTGTGATAGACCTGCTCCCAGGTGACCGGGATATGCTTGTGGCCAGTTTGGTATAACGTTTTAATTGAGTATGATATGGCAGACGATGGGTTGAAATGCGTGTTTAAGGGACAGACGTTTGAAGCGGAGATAGTCCGCTCAAGACTTGAGGATTCCGGCATACCGGCCATGATTCAGAACAACTCCCTGAGTGCGGTATTCTCGTCATACACATATACGGCAGGCGATGTCACCGTAATGGTGAACGCCTCCGACGAGACAGCCGCCAGAGCACTTCTGGCAGACAGGAGCGACACCCGTCCGAATGTTATGAGAACCTTCACGAAGGTGCAGGATTTGGGTGATATGGATTTGGCATTAAGTGAAGCCTTCGAAATAAAAAAGGAAAGATTCAAGTTTTCTGAATTAGGAAAAAACAGGACACTTCTGATGGTGTTCTTCAACTCCAGTCTCAGAACAAGACTGAGTACCCAGAAGGCTGCGATGAATCTTGGTATGAACGTTATTGTACTTGATGTGAATCAGGGAGCCTGGAAGTTGGAGACAGAACGTGGGGTTGTGATGGATGGTGATAAGTCCGAGCATCTGCTGGAAGCAATACCTGTGATGGGCTGTTATTGCGATGTGATAGGCGTACGCTCATTCGCGCATCTGACGGACAAGGCAGAGGATTACGAGGAACGTATTCTGAACCAGTTCATCAAATATTCGGGAAAACCTGTGTTTTCAATGGAAGCCGCTACAGGCCATCCTCTTCAGAGTTTTGCCGACTGGATTACGATAGAGGAGCACAAGACCGTGAAACGTCCGAAGGTTGTGATGAGTTGGGCTCCGCATCCCAAATCATTGCCGCAGGCTGTGCCTAACTCATTCGCGCAGTGGATGACATACGTAGGGTACGATGTCGTCATAACCCACCCGGAAGGCTATGAACTGGAGCCGGAATTCACGAAGGGAGCAAGGATAGAGTACGATCAGATGAAGGCTTTCGAAGGCGCGGATTTCGTGTATGCCAAGAACTGGTCTGCCGCATCTGCAGAACATTATGGCCAGATTCTGTCTATAGACCGTTCGTGGACGGTCGGCGAGAGGCAGATGTCGGTTACCGATAATGCGTACTTCATGCATTGCCTCCCAGTGCGCCGTAATATGATTGTTACGGATGACGTTATAGAGGGACCGCGTTCTTTGGTCATCCCGGAGGCTGCCAACAGAGAAATATCGGCTACTGTTGTACTGAAGAGAATACTTGAAGGTCTTTCCGACTGACTTTATGACTGCATAGCCTTCAGGTGATTCATCAGGGGGTTGGCATACATTTCCAGGAACTTTGTCCTCAGGAAGTCCATATCCGGATTCCTGAGAGTTATCTTTGACAACTGCTTCTCCATATAGTTTTCGAAGATAGTCCGGTCTTCCTCTGTATAGTATCCGGCTTGTGCGGTGTCATTCTGGAGCATGTCCATAGCTATGCGGTTGCAGGGATAAATCCGATAACAGCTATGTATCCCTCTGTCAATGTTTCCCGCTATAGTGTCCAGCAGTATGTTGCGTGGCAGTGATCTGTCAAGTCCGTCAATCAGGCTGTCTATGCAGGCCGCTGTCTGGAAATGGACTCTTCCTTTATGGCCGGATATGCCTGTTCTCATATTGAGCAGGTCATTATCGCGGGTTTTCACATAGTCAGGGTTATCGCGTTTCATCTGGAACTCCATGGTCTTGAGCCAGTCGCAGGGATCATATTCATAACTGATGGCCAAGGGTGTTATGTGCAATGCTTTCAGTGATTGCACGACATCATTCCCGCCACTCATGGACAACATCTTGAGCAGGCTGCGCTGTGTCAGGTCATTTGAGTCTTTGGCTCTTCCTTCACGCTGTGCTATCCAGACCTGGTGCGAGCCGGACGATATTATATCGTGAATATGTGCAGACAGCAGTCGGGAGAAATCCATGAACTCAGACTGTGAGGCAATGGAGCGTTTCACAATGAAGCTCCTGTTCAGCCTGACCAGATTTTCTATCCACGGATGAATCAGCAGATTGTCCCCGATGGCTATTCCCATTCCCTTACCGCCGTTTGTAATCAACAGATATGCCAGTAATGTCGGGTCAAGTACAATATCCCTATGATTGCTGATAAAGACACACTGCCCGGTAATGGATGGCATACTGCTGAAATCCGCAGTCAGAGTGCAGCCCTGTTTCTTGAGGGCTTTGCCTACTATAGGTACAACTGCTTTTTCCTGCAGTTCTTCCACATTGGAGCATCGGCCGGCTGTGTGTAATATAATCCTGCGCTGCAGCCATCCGATGAATGAATCCATTGCTCTGATGAAATCCCTGTCATCAAGCAATTCCCTCAGTTTTTGCGGAAACTCCTCTTCGCGGTATGCCCTTATTGAGTCAAATTCTGACATATTCCCAGCAATGTGTCAATTGAAACTGTCCTCGATAATTTCTGTCAGGACATCGGTAAGATTCATCCCTGCCGCCCTGACCTGTTGCGGGATAAAACTGGTAGGGGTCATTCCCGGGGTCGTGTTTATCTCCAGGAGATTGATCTGTCCGCCAGCCGTAATGATGTAGTCATTGCGTATTATTCCACGGCATCCCACAAGGTCGTATATCTCCGATGTCATCTTCTGAATCCGGTCGCGCAGAGTGTCCGGTATGCGTGCAGGGGTGATTTCAGAGACGAAACCGTTGTATTTTGCATCGTAATCAAAGAACTCTGTCTGGGGTACAACCTCGGTAACAGGCAGTGTCACTTCGCGCCTGGAGGTCTTGTAACATCCGCACGTCACTTCCGTGCCGTCCAGGAAAGACTCAATGACAATCTCGTCGTTCTCCAGAAATGCGTCTGCGATTGCTTTCTCTACCTGCCCGGCCGATGTCACTTTCGTGGTGCCGAAGCTCGAACCTCCTGCCGACGGCTTGATGAAACAGGGCAGACCGACTTCTTCCTTCACCTTGTCCGGGCTGATTGTCATTCCTTTCTTCAGCAGTATTGCCTTGGCTACATTAATTCCCAAGCTTTCCAGATAGCGGTTCAACTTGTACTTGTCGAATGTGAGTGCGGATTCCAGTACATCGCAGGTGGAGAATGGAATGCCCATCAGCTGCAGATAGCCCTCGAAAATGCCGTTCTCGCCCGGAGTACCGTGGATTATCACGTATGCGTAATCGAATACGGTCTTTGTTCCGTCAGCCGTGTAGCTGAAATCATTCTTGTCAATAGGGAAATGCCGTCCGTCCTCTGTCTGTGCCTCCCAATTCCTGCCGTGAATATCCACAATACAGGGAGAATAGAGATTCTTATCCAGATATTCCAATATCGTGGCTGCACTTCTGTGCGATACTTCCCTTTCCGAGGAGTCTCCTCCGGCTAGTATTGCAATATTTCTTTTCACAGTTGTTCCCATCTCTACTTTATATTTAAATAGGTGTAGTCTCTCCATTTTTTCAGAAGACTGCTCATATCACCTGGAAGTTCGGAAGTGAAGAACATCTCCTTTCCGGTTCCAGGATGTACGAATCCCAGTGTTTTGGCGTGAAGGGCCTGTCTTGGACAAGTCCTGAAGCATTCTTCCACGAAATGTCTGTATGGCGCGAATGTGGTTCCTCTCAGCACGACGTTCCCTCCATATCTCTCGTCGCTGAACAGCGGATGCCCTGAATGGCTCAGATGGACGCGTATCTGGTGTGTCCGTCCTGTCTCAAGCCTGCATTCCACGAGTGTGGTGTATCCGAAGCGCTCCAGTGTACTGTAGTGGGTGACAGCGTGCTTGCCCTGCGTGGGGTCAAACGATACGGCCATACGGAGCCTGTCCTTGGGGTCGCGGGTTATCTGACTTTCTATAGTCCCTTCGGAAGGGTCAGGCTGTCCCCATACGAGAGCCTGGTATGCGCGTTTTGTCGTCTTGTCGAAGAACTGTTTGCCAAGACAGGTCTTAGCATCGGGTTTCTTGGCTATGACCAGCAGACCCGATGTGTCCTTGTCAATGCGGTGTACAAGACCGACCTGCGGACTGTTAGGATCATATTCCGGATTGTCGCGCAGATGCCAGGCCAGCGCATTGACCAGTGTCCCGTCATAATTGCCGCATCCGGGGTGCACCACAAGCCCCGCAGGCTTATTGACCACAATCAGGCAGTCATCCTCATACACGATGTCCAACGGAATATCCTGGGGTGTGATTTCTGTGCTGTAGCGCGGACGGTCCATCATAACCGTCACCACGTCCATGGGTTTTACCTTGTAACTGCTTTTTACGGGTTTGCCGCCTACCATTACCATCCCGGCATCGGCAGCTTTCTGGATGCGGTTTCTGGATGCGTGTTCCAGATGGTCGAAAAGGAATTTGTCAACCCGTATGAGCGACTGGCCGGGGTCTGCAACTACCCGGAAATGCTCATACAGTCCGATTGACCCGTTTTCAGGCTCGATGTCATCGAATGATTCCTCAAGCTCATCCTCTATGGCACGCATCCTATTCGTTAAAGAAGTCCATATCCATACCTGCCTCGGCAAGAGAGTCCGGGAGTTCTTCCACAGCCTCTTCTCCATTACCGGCCACGATAGTCAGCGTGGCTCCTTCCGGAATATAATCCCCGGCGGCTATTGTATCGCCGTTATATATCACTTTATATACCCAGTCCTTTTCTCCCGGTATATATTCCGGCTCGGTCAGCACGAATCCTGCTCCTGTCAGTTTTGACTCCGCAGCCCGTAGGGAACTGTTGTCCGCGACATCGGGGAGAGCTACGGTCGGAATCCTGCCGGAATTCAGGGTAAGATAAACAATACGCCCCTCTTTTACTCCGGAACCGGCTTTTGGTATCTGTTCGATTACGGCACCTTCCGCCAATCCTGCATTGTATCGGTATTCGCTGATTTCATACCTCAGTCCGCAGCCTGTCAGATTCTGCGAAGCCATATCTATGCTGAGTCCTGACACATCAGGCACGGTGATATATTGTCCGTGTCTGGTGTAGCCGTCCATCCATTTCAGCAGCACCACTATCAGAATGGCGATTATTGCTGCCATAATTCCAAGGTTGATTAGAAGTCGTACCCACCATGGATTCCTACTGTTATTCTCTTTCATCGCGATTGTCGTTGTGAAGGCAAAAGTAGAAAAATATCGCAATCAACAGGCATGGCTAATATATAAAAAACGGTGCGGAATATGATTTACCGCACCGTTTCCGTTATTGTAATATCAAGTATTAACGGCTTCCGCCTGCCCACCAGACATTTTCGGTATATACGTAATACCCGTCACCGAATGCTTTCTGAACGTATGGATTAGATGAAGTATCATCAGTACCATAACCAGCTCTCAGAGGGAATTTACCGGCATTTAGGAATGAGTAAACGTCATTATCCTGAGACTTCAGACGACGTACGTCGTTATAAGTCTCGGTTGATTCACCATTTGCACCCCACATGGCAATATACTTCTGAATCAGAACAATTGAATACTTGTCATTATCATCAGCCGCTGCGTATTTACCGGCAATACTTGCTGAGTAAGCTTCAATTTCTGAATCAGGTACAATGCCTGTATCTTCAATGCCTCCGTAGATTAGCACTGACGGTGCGTTGTTTGCGGCAACGACATTTTCATTGAAGTTGTAAAGGCCTGCTTCGATACCTTCTTTCAGTGCGTCTGTAGCATCCTGACCTAATGCAACCTGGGCTTCAGCCTTGATGAACATTAACTCATGGTAACTGAGCAGATTGACATCAGCAAGCTCTGAGAAGAAGAAGACATCGTAAGGATAGAATGCCTGACACTGATCAGTTGTACCGTTAGTAACGATTCTTTCTCCTGCTTCCTCAGCACTCATAGCATACCAATCGGAACCATCCTCATATGCATGGTTGATGCGCGGGTCATTGAGTTCCTTCAATTTGTTATACATGCTCTTACTTGAACAGATACCATCGCGGCTCCACTGGAAGTCAAACAGAGGGTTGCAGTTGCTTGCATCGTAAACATTCAGACTTGCTTCCTCATCTGCGCTTTCAAATGAATTGTCAGCGAACTCAATAATCTTTGCGTAATCAGCGTCCTTGTCTGCTGAACGATTTATAAGTCGCATTGTGTAACGTGCCTTCAGGCCGAACGCAAACTTCATCCATGATTCTGCATCTCCATTGTAAATGAAGTCGCTTGCACCAACTGTGTTGGTCGGGTCCTCTGCAAGAAGTTCAATAGCGTTATCCAGCAGACCGAAAATATCTTTGTAGATGTTTTCCTGTGTGTCCAGGTCGGGATTAGGAAAATTCAAATAGTCGCCTACCTGTGAAAACGGGGTGTTTCCGAAAACATCTGTTACAACAGCTGCGTTGTAGGCTAGCATAATCTCACCTATGGCAAGAGCCAAGTCGTCGCCGTCTTCGGAACCACCTTGCGAGCACTTGTTTACAATGATTTTTGCATTCCTGATGTTCTCGTAAATCGTTGACCAGTTGTTATTGTATGTAGATGCTGCAATAATCTGGTTGCCTCTGTGCTCAGCATTGTGAAGCTGGTTGTGACAACCTTCCCAATGCTCGACATAAGCACCGAAGTACGTGTTGAGGTCTCCACCTACAACATCCTGAGCGGTACGCAGCTCAAGATCCGGAATGATGAATTTCGCGTTGGCATCAGTCGAGTGATTGTAATCACGGTTGATGTCATCCATATACTTTTCAGAACAAGCTGCAAAAGAGAGAGCTGCTATTGCCAATAAAGCACTTTTTGCGAAAATATTATTTGTTTTCATATTATTCCCTCCTTAGAAATTAAATGTTAAACCTGCACCGAAACTTGTAGTACTCGGAAGAGAAAATCTCTCGAAACCACCGGACATGTTGTTGTTGCCCTGGGTTGATTCAGGATCGTATCCCTTTGTTCCGGAATAGAGGAGAATGTTACGTGCGAATACGTTAGCTGTCAGACCAAACTTTGCCTTGTTGATAATGTTGTAGCTGAGAGCTATTTCACGCAACTTAAAGTATGATGCATCTGTAACGGCAGCTTCACTGATATCACTGATAGCGCTGAGATAAGCCTGTGCATCTGCACCGGTGAATTCAATGTCGTTCTCGGCATAGCCTATTACATTACCTTCTTCATCAAATACCTGTTTTACAGACTCACCGCGATCGAAGATGAAGCTGTCAGCTTCTCTCAGATCGGCTGAATACTGGGTAACACCGTAATAGTCAAGTGTTGTGGATGTCCCGAAGTATGAGTAACCGCCCTTCTTCCAGTCAAACACTACATTCAGATTCAGCTTTTTCCATCTTAGAGCTGTATTGAAGCCCATCTGGAAGTCTGGAGAAACCTGACCCAGAACCTTGTCTGAACCTGCCATCGGCAGACCTTTTTCGTCAACGATGATCTTGCCTTCATCGTTGCGAGCGTATGAAGTACCATAGATGACAGGGTACTTGTCACCGATGCCTGCACGTACCTGAGGATCTACGAATCCGCCCAGCATAATGCTCTCAACACCGTCAGCAAGCTCGTCAACGTAGTTGTCAATCTTAGTGAAGTTAGCTCCGATGCTCCATTCCCAGTCCTTTGTCTGAACAGGAATAAACTCGATGCTTGCTTCATGAGCGTTTGTATGCATCCTGCCACCGTTTGTAACCTTCTGAGCGTAACCGGTTGAAGAAGGCATTGGAATAGCGAAAATCTGATCCTTGATGTTTTGACGTGAGTAGGTGTAGTTGAATGTGATTCTCCCTTCGAAGAATGCCAGATCAAGACCGAACTCATAGGACTTGGTGTTCTGTGGTTTCAGGTTAGGATCGTAGATTGTTGAACTTGGAGTATATGAGCTGACAGTTCCAATCGGGAACATTACAGGTGTACCGCTTGAAAAACCTCCGCCATAACTGGGAGTGGTGTAATAGGAGGCACGGTATGTACCGGCCTGTCCGACCTCTGCGTAAGAAGCTCTTACCTTTCCGAAAGTAAGAACTTTGTTCTGCAGCGGTTCAAGTTCTGTAAACACAAAGCCTGCAGAGACTGACGGGTAAATGAATGTTCTGTTGCCGTTCGGCATGGAAGAAACTCTGTCAATTCGACTGCTGGCATTCAGGAAGAGCATGTTCTTGTAGTCTGCCGAAATGTTCAGGAAGTTACCGAAAGTCAGGTTCTTTCCTATGCCAGATCCGCCAAGGTATGTTGTAACATTACTGAGGCTGTTGAATCCACCATAGTTGAAATTTGCACCGTAACTTTCTACAGCCTTATAGTTTGAATAAACGATTTCGTTTCCGTACAGAGCTCCGAAATTCCAGTTGTCATTAATCTTCCATGTGTAGTTCGCTGTGAGCAGAGAGTTCACTTCATTGCTTGTGTATGTATTTTCATCTATCTCACCAGTGCCGTTGGAATGACCATATCCCCAGATGTCTGTGTAAATAGTAGAGTATGCATCCTCTCCCAACTGATATTTGACAACCAGATTGTGTTTGCCTGCAGTACCGAAGTTTGTATGGAAGTCTATGTAGGCATTACCGAAGAAACGTTGTGACTTTTCCTTGTGCTCATTGTTGGCCGCCGACCATAGAGCTGCATCGAAACCGGAGGTGCTACGATATGTATTCTGAGTGTAAGGGTCTCCGGCAACGTGATAAGGAATACCCACAAAGTCGTATGATGGAGGACAGCCGTAAACAGTTGCTATTACACCATCGTTGGCACCTGTAGCTTTCTTCAGTTCGGACATAACGAAGTTTGCGGAGAAACCCATGTTGAAATGCTTTGAAAGCTCGGTGTCGGCAGCCATTCTTGCGTTGTAGCGGTCGAGACCGGTCTCAGGAACAATACCTTTAGATGTGGAGTTACCCATAGAGAATATGAAACTTCCTTTGTCATTGTTCTTTGCAACGCTCAGAGAGTTGTTCCATGTGCTACCTGTGTTGAAATAGTTACCTGCATTGTCGTAAGCAGTCGGGTATGCCCATGGGTCGATTCCTGCGAGCTCTCTCTGTCTCACATAGTACATACCCTCATGTTTGCCGTATGCCTGAGTGTACGCATTATCGATATTGCCGCCATAGGAAGGATCATTTGCAAGCTCAGCAATCTTCGGACCCCATGAAGTGGATGCTGTAGGATTGAATCTGCCGGATGAACCCTGCGCGTATGTCTTCTGGAAATCAGGAGTGACTGACACCTTATCGAATGACAGGTTTGTTGTGAATGTCACTCTCGGTGCACCTTTCTGAACTGATGAGCCCTTCTTCGTGGTGATGATGATGACACCGTTGGAAGCACGCATACCGTAGAGTGCGGAAGCAGCCTGACCTTTCAGAATGTTGATGCTCTCAATGTCGTTTGGATCAATATCGAGAGCACGGCTTGCATAGTCAGAACCTGTTACGGAGTTACCGGTATCCATATCGGCTGTAGAGGCGATTGGCATACCGTCAACAACGTATAGCGGGGTGTTGTTCCCGTCGAATGAACGGGAACCGCGGATAGTTATCTTGGCGGATGCACCCGGCATACCTGATGACGGATTGATGTCAACACCAGTAACTTTACCCTGAAGGGCAGAGCTGAAACTTGAAGCTGCGGCTTGTGTCAATTCGTCAGCCTTGATGTCCTGAACTGCATAACCGAGGGCTTTCTTCTCCCTGGATATACCCATTGCAGTGATAACTACATCATCGACCTGGATGGATCCAGGAGTCAGAGTAACATTAATGACCTTTCTCCCTTCAACAGGTACTGTGATAGTCTCGTATCCCATGAAGGAAAAAACAAGTAATCCATTTGATGGTGCGGAGATTGAGTAGGCACCATCAATGTCGGTAATAGTACCGCCATTAGTTCCCTGAACAGCTACTGCCACACCGATCATCGGACTGTTATCGTCCGCTGCGGTTGCAATACCTGTGACTTGCACGTTCTGAGCCGAGACAAATCCCGCGCACAAAACAGCAATCAAAGAAAATACAATCTTTCTCATAAAAAAACTGTTTGGTTAATTAATATAGTTTCATCACGTTTAATTCCAATCTGTTTTGAAAGTTGGGGCGCAACTTTCAAATGACACGTCTTACTGCATCCCCTCATACATTATACGGCGTATCATTCGGCAAAATTACAAAAAAAGTTAAACAATATTGCCGTTACGTGTAAAAATGGTGCGAAAACCTAAAAAAATATATCAAAATGAATCTTATTGCAACGAATTTTTGTAAAAATGACCCCTTGCGCTTTATTCAGTTCAGTTTGAAAGCCAGTAAAATCAACAAGTACGGATGTACGTCAATTCAGGTAGAGGCGAAACTGAATCACAGAGTAAAACATTATTCAACCCATATAGTTGTATCCCCGGAACAATGGGATTCCAGAAAGCGAATCATCATAGATCATCCACACGCAGCAGAACTTAACGTTCGATTGAAGGAATGCATTGCATTGTTTGAAACATCTCAGATAGAATTATGGAAGCAGGGACTACCGATATCTATGGAATCAATGGAACAGTATCTGAATGGTGGTATGGATTTCATTGAGTATATGGATATGTCAATCAGATCCGGGAATGGCAAAGACAGTACAAAATCAAATCGTCTGACTACGGTAAAGTTACTTAAACGCTACACTGACAGTTTGGGGATGCACTGTATTACATCCGAATGGCTGCTTGGTTTTCGGCAATGGCTGATTCGACAGCAGATGCATACAAATACAGTGGCAAAGCACCTGTCTCACATACGTATTTATGTCAACATGGCAATATCGGACGGACTTATGAACGATTGTGGAAATCCGTTCGTTGGATTCAGAATCAGATCTGTTCCTTCGTCACATACATACCTTCAGTCTGAGGAACTTATGAAATTGGAACATTACGCCGCAAGCATCAGAGATACCTTTTCCATACAGAGCCACTGTCTGGACGCTTTTCTTTTCTGCTGTTATACCGGATTGAGATATTCTGATTTCATCAGTTTGAGTCCCGCAAAATATCATATAGAAGATGGAATATGTTGGCTCTCATTCATCACAAAGAAGACTGGGACATCCGTAAGAATACCTGTCAGTCTAATGTTTAATGGCAAGGCACTACTTCTTGTCAGTAAATATGAACTGTACGGCATAAACTTTTATAAAATATCGTCGAATCAGCTTACAGACTTCTACTTGAGGCATATTGCCCATAATGCCGGACTAACAACTTCTATCTCATTTCATACGGCAAGGCATACAAATGCCACCTTATTAATAAATAAAGGCGTCAGCATAACAACAGTGCAGAGTTTATTGGGCCATACAAGTCTGAGAATGACGGAAAAATACTGTAAGTTGTTGGAAAGCACCATCATAAGAGAACTGAAACAAGCTTTTTGAAAGTTGCGCCCCAACTTTCAAAACAGATTGGAATTAAACGTGATGAAACTATATTAATTAACCAAACAGTTTTTTTATGAGAAAGATTGTATTTTCTTTGATTGCTGTTTTGTGCGCGGGATTTGTCTCGGCTCAGAACGTGCAAGTCACAGGTATTGCAACCGCTGCGGACGACAACAGTCCGATGATCGGTGTGGCAGTAGCCGTGGAGGGGACAGCTGGCGGTACCATTACCGATATTGACGGTGCGTACTCGATTTCAGCCCCTTCAAACGGGACACTGGTGTTTTCTTTTATGGGTTATGAGACTCTTACTGTTCCTGTAGAAGGCAGAAAGGTCATCAATGTAACCTTGACCCCGGGATCTATCGTGGTGGATGATGTGGTTATTACAGCCACTGGTCTGAAGCGTTCAGAAAAAGCTCTGGGTTATGCATCATCAACAATCAAGTCGGATGAGATTGTCCGTGCACACGCTGCTGATGCTCTTTCAGGTATGGCAGGAAAGGTTGCCGGTCTGCAGATTTCATCTTCCGGCGGTACTGGAACTTCCCAGAAAGTTGTTATCCGTGGTTATTCTTCATTGACAGGAAGCAACCAGCCGTTATATGTAATAGACGGTGTTCCAATGTCAAATAGCATCCATGGTACTCAGGATCTGAACAACTCAATTGACTTCGGTAACTCGGCAGCTGATATCAACCCGGAGGATATCGAGTCAATCACTGTTTTGAAAGGTGCTTCTGCTACAGCTCTTTACGGATCACGTGCCGGAAATGGTGCAATCCTTATAACAACCAAGCGCGGACAGCAGAACGAGAAGGTGTCTGTCACTTACGACGGTACTTTCCAGGCCAGTACGGTACTGCGTATCCCGCAGCTTCAGAACAAGTTCGGTCAGGGTTGGTATTATTCCGATTATGGATATCTGTTTGAGAACTATGCAATGGCTGAGAATGGTTCATGGGGTAACCTGCTTGACGGTCGTACTGTCGAGTGGCGTCCGGGTGCAAACTGGTATGCAGGCGCCGAGCCATCATACACAGATTTCTCATATAAGGAGAATTCTCTGAGCAATTTCTACTCAACAGGTTTTGAGGCCAACAACAATATCACGATTTCCGGTGGTTCCAAGAACAGCGGATTTGTGGCAACATACGGAAATATCTCATCGAACGGTATCCTGCCGGGTACCAACGATTACTACAAGCGTAACAACTTCTCGTTCCGTGGCAATACAAAGCTGTTCAAGGAGAGAGGCTGGATCAACTATAGTCTTACCTATGTAAACAAGAAGGTACGTAACGGAATGACCGGTCAGGGTGGTAGCGGTTCTGTCATATATCAGGACATTCTCCAGTACCCGGTCAATCTTGATTATGCGGATATGAAGGATTATAACAGCATTTACAACAATGCGGATAACTTCTATACCCCATACGCTCAGAACCCGTGGTGGATTCTTGATCACAACTATGCTACCTACGAGGATGACCGCGTATATGGTAACGCAGAGTTTGGAATAGACATTATCAAGGGTCTGCAGTTCATTACACGTGGAGGTCTTGATGTCACCAACTATCGTGAGTCATACTATAACGATTTGTGGACATTCTCTCCCGGTTCATGGACTGAGGATATGGGCGGCTCTCCTGAGAACGGCTCATTCGATGAAGTAAGTGGAGTGTCGAAGCAGTATGATGTGAATTTCCTGCTGAATGCCGATTATAAGCTTGGCAAGGATTTCTCCCTTCACGGTGGGGCCGGTTTCAATATGTATGAGCGTAACGGATATGCACTTTCCGGTACTCTTTCCGGTCTTGCAGTAGGCAATTGGGCTAGTTTCAGCAATACAAGCGGTGCAGTTCCGGAAGCAGGTTCTTCTCTGTCAAAGAGACGTCTGGTAGGTCTCTATGCACAGGCTGACCTCGGTTTCCGTGATGCTGCCTATCTGACATTCTCTGCCCGTAATGACTGGTCGTCAACTCTTCCAAAGAATGACAACTCATTCTTCTATTGGGGTGTGAACGGTTCAGTAATTCTGACAGATCTTATCCCTAATATGCAGAACAATGTCCTGAACTTCCTTAAGATTCGCGGAGGCTACGGAAAGACAGGTAATGATGCAGGTACATATCTGACTTCGTCATATTATTATCTGGCAAGCGCCAGCGGCGGTTTCGGAAACCTTACATTCCCTCTGAACGGCTTTGCAGGACTTCGCAAGAGTTCACGCATACCTGCCACTGAGCTGAAACCGGAGATTTCAACTGAGGCTGAGGTAGGTATTGATGCACGTTTCTTTGACAGCCGTCTTACTATAGATCTGGCTTATTACAGCAAGGAGACCACCAATCAGATTATGACTGCCACGTTGCCTTACGAGTCGGGCTATACATCTGCTGTCCGCAATGTAGGTAGTATCAAGAACAAGGGTATTGAGCTTACCGTAGGTGTGGTTCCTGTACGTACCAGGAATTTTGAGTGGAATATGCTCTACACATTTACCAAGAACAATAATACTGTCGGTGCTCTTTGGGATGATGTTACAGAATATAACATCTATGGTCTTTCAAAAGGTCCGCAGCTTGTCGCTGAGGTAGGTGAGCCTATGGGTGTATGGAAGGATTACAAGATATGCAAGGTTGAGGATGAGTCAAGTCCGTACAACGGAATGACTATCGTCAATGCTCAGACCGGTTTCCCGACATACGATGCAACCCAGACAGAAATCCTTGGTAAGGCTGACGCTGACTTCACTATGGGTCTTACAAACAACTTCCGTTACAAGGACTTCTCACTGTCATTCGGCTTGGACTGGCGTCATGGCGGTCTGATGTACTCAGCTACAAGTTCAATTGTATATTTCAACGGAAATGCTGAGGCTACAATGTACAATCTGCGTGATCCGTGGGTTGAGCCGAACGCAGTCTATATGGGTGCTGACGGTCAGTATCACGAGAACAATATTCCGGTCAACAACTATCCTGGATATAACATGAACGGTGAGTGGTATGACAATTACAATTATGTCCGCTATCGTGACTGTCTTATTGACAAGAGTTATCTGAAACTGCGTGAACTCAGCCTTACATACAATATTCCGAGCAAGGTGATGTCCAAGATCAAATGGCTTCAGGCTGCCCAGATATCGTTTGTTGGAAGAAACCTGCTGATGTGGACTCCTAATCAGGGTATAATTGATCCTGATATGACCAACTACGGTAACGACCTTGATTCTCAGTACGGTGAGTATTATTCATCCCCATCCACACGTACTATGGGTGGAAACATCAAGCTTGTCTTCTAATCAATAATGAACAGAATTATGAAAAAGTCTTTATTTATAGCTTTGGCAGCATCACTGGTACTTACTACCGGCTGCCAGAATTGGTTAGATGTAAACGATAACCCTAACTATGTAAGTGATGCTGATGTATCACTCCTTATGCCGTCTGCAGAGCTTGCTGTAGCTCACGAGATGGGATTTAATGTTTCATTGTACGGTCATTTCTGGGCACAGTATGTCAATCAGAACAAGAATACGAACCAGTATTATACCAATATGACATACGATGTCACCAACTCATCATTTACCAGACCATGGCAGAACTTCTATTCTTTTGCACTGCCGACTCTGAAAGAGGTCATTGAAAAATCTCAGGATGAGAGTCACCAGAATTATCTTCTGCAGGCTCGTACTATGACAGCATATACATATTACGTACTTACCAGTCTTTTTGAGGATGTG
This sequence comes from Bacteroidaceae bacterium, assembly GCA_024398595.1. GTDB lineage: Bacteria > Bacteroidota > Bacteroidia > Bacteroidales > Bacteroidaceae > Colenecus. The sequence continues at coordinate 44,711 of JAKSIX010000003.1, forward strand.
GCATATACTGAGGGATTCCTGACGGAGACCACTACTCCTCATTTTGATAATGGCAGGGAATTTCAGAATAGTCTTGTATCCATGCTTGAGGAGATTCGTTCAATGGATCCTGAGGCTATTGAGAGTGCTGAGCTGGTAAATAATTCAGCCAAGGGTGATATGATTTTCGGAGGAGACAATGAAGCTTGGATGCAGTTTGCCAATACCATTTATCTGAAGGTCCTTATGCGCGAGTTCGATAAGAACAGGGAGCCTATCAAGGAGCTTCTCGCGGAGGATAATTTCCTGGAAATTGATGCAGCGTTCGACAATTTCGAGGATAAGGCCGACAAGTCCAATCCATTTTACGAGAATGACCGTCGTCAGTTGAATACACAGTTGAATATACGTGCTTGCACAGATATCTTGAATGTACTCGACGCTGATGATCCACGCCTTGAATATTATTATGAAGGTGGATGCGAAGGTACGGAATATGGAATTACTCCAGATCCCAGTGAGTCATCAAGATTGCAGTTGGGTGCAACTGATCCGGTATATTTCTCAACAGTTGATGAGGTTGAATTCCTGAAGGCTGAGGCATACGCCCGTCTGAACGATGCAGGGGCTGCTCAGGAGGCTTATGAAAATGCCCTGACTGCTGCTTTTGACCGTACTGTAGGCGGAGGCGCTGAAGATTTCATTGGTGAAGGTGGCGCTTATGAGTTCGTGGAGGGAACGCCGGAACAGATGATTGAGCAGATCATCAATCAGAAGTGGGCTTCAAATGTCCGCGCAATGGCTATTGAGTCCTGGTTTGATATGAACCGTACAGGTTATCCTGAGCGTGGTAAGACCATTACCGATTACAGTGGCGTACTTGAGCCCGGTCATTATCCATACCGTTTTATCTACGCTAAGAATTCTGCTGACTATAACCCGAATTCACCAAAACCAGTGGCAGTTGACGTCAAAATGTGGTGGCATAAGTAAAAAGTCAACAAGAACATAATTTAATAGTAAATCAATATGAAAAATATATTAAGAAATTTGTTGCTGGCCGTTACGGCGGTTACGCTTGCAGTCTCCTGCGAGACATACAAGGTTGATGAGCCAGGTATGACCGCTGTCAGTGATATTGACGGTAACTGGGTTTGCTTTGGCGTTGACGAGGCAGGTGATAGTACGGTATTCTATCTTGAGATTACCAACACTACTTACAATGATCCCGGCAAGGTGTGGGTTACTGTTACAGATATGAACACTGCTACATATCCATATCTTGATGGTGTCCGTTTCCTGGCGAATGTTGATGGTTTGAACTTCAGCTGCAAGGATGCTGAGACACTTGCTCCGCAGTTTGTATGGAATCCGTATCAGGAGAGGAAATACTATTCATATGAGTGGTATTTGAGCAGACAGGCTAATTCTCACGTAGGTAAGGCTACAATCGATGGTGGCAAGGTAACACTCAACGCTGTACCTACCGGCGGTAATATGAAAGCCAGCGCTATTGAACTGACTTATACACGTAGTGATGATGGCGAAGAGTCTCAGACGTGGAAAATCTCAGGTATGAAGAATACCGGTTGGTATGAGGATCTGGCTGAGTACGCAGATTTTATGAATGAACATTTCTAATAATCCGTCTTATGAATCAAGCCCTGGAGAAAATTCTTCAGGGCTTGATTTTTTTTAGACGGATTCCCCGGTTATTGTATATGACGGAAGTGGCCGGCAAGTTTATGTTTGCCGGCCACTTCCGTTATATAACGATGTGAAGTTTACTTCTTTGTTCCGCAGTACTCGTCTGATACTGTCAGCTTCTTGCGGCCATGGGCTCTGCGTGAAGCCAATACGCGGCGACCGTTGGCGGTTGCCATTCTCTCACGGAATCCGTGCTTGTTCTTTCTCTTCCGGTTTGACGGCTGGAATGTCCTTTTCATAATTCTATGTTTTTTCGATTATTATTCAGTATCGGACTGCAAAATTAGTTTTTTTTTCATCAATGGCAAATAGCTCAGACAATTTTTGATGAAAGATTTTGTCCGTTAGCTCTCAAATACTACTTTTGCGGTTAGGAACAGAATTTATTAATTTAACAGATAGACTTATGATTCTTTGTCAAGACATTAAGATCGGAACTTGTATCAATCTGGAGGGCCAGCTGTATTTCTGCATTGACTTCCTGCACGTGAAACCGGGTAAGGGCAACACTTTCGTACGCACCAAGCTGAAGAATGTTGTCAACGGCCGTGTGCTGGAACGCACATTCCAGATTGGTTTCAAGCTTGAGGATGTCCGCGTGGAGCGTCGTCCGTACCAGTATCTCTATTCAGACGATATGGGTTATATATTCATGAATCAGGAGGATTTTGAGCAGGTTACTCTGCTTAAGGATCTGATTACAGGTGTCGATTATCTGAAGGAAGGCGAGATTGTGGATGTGGTCACCAATGCTACTACCGGTGATATCCTTTTTGCAGAACTTCCTGTGAAGGTTACATTGAAGGTCGTATATACAGAGCCAGGCTTGAAGGGCGATACTGCTACAAACGCCACCAAACCTGCCAAGGTTGAGACCGGCTGCGAGGTCAGAGTGCCTTTGTTTATCAACGAGGGCGAGCTGATAGAGGTCGATACCCGCGACGGCTCTTATCAGGGCAGGGTGAAGGCCTGAAATTAGTTAATGAATGAGCCATTAAAGCTGAATCTGAGACAGTGGGCTCCTGAAGACAGACCCAGGGAAAAGATGATGCTTAAGGGTGCCAAGGCACTCACGAACGCCGAATTGCTGGCGATACTGATACACACGGGAAACACTGAAGATTCGGTGGTGGCTTTGACTCAAAGAGTTCTGGCTTCTTGCCGCAACAGTCTTTCCGAATTGGGAAAACTCAGCGTCGAGGAGCTTTGCTCTTTCAAAGGGATAGGCAGGGCGAAGGCCGTCGCCATACTGGCGGCTTGTGAGCTCGGACGCAGAAGAAAAAATGAGGAGCCTGCAGAACGGAAGGTCATTCACAATTCGCAGGATGTGTATGATTATTATTATCCGTTGCTGGCAGACTTGCAGAATGAGGAATGTCACGTGCTGTTTGTCAATCAGGCTGCCGTGGTGATAGATAGTATGAAAGTATGTACCGGAGGAATAGCCGATGCTTCGGTCGATGTGAGGTGCGTGCTGCGCGAGGCTATCCTGAAGCGTGCTGTGGCCATGGCGATGTGTCATAACCACCCGTCAGGCAACAGACACCCGAGCCAGGCCGACAATGAACTGACCCGGAAATTACGCGGGGCTGCTTCCATGATGGACATACGCTTGATTGATCACGTGATTTTTACAGACCGTGGCTATTACAGCTACGCTGATGAGGGAATACTTTAAGCTGGGATATGGCTGACAGATTTGAAATTGAAGAAAGAATCGTGGAGGTACTCAAGACGGTATTTGATCCTGAGATACCGGTCAATATATACGATTTGGGACTGATATATTCAATAGAAGTGGATGATGACTTGAATGCAGTCATTACGATGACACTTACAGCTCCCGGCTGTTCGCTGGCGGACTTTATAGTAGAGGATGTACGCCAGAGGGTGGAAGGAGTACCGGAAGTGAAATCGGCCGTAGTCAATCTGGTGTTTGAGCCGGAATGGAACAGGGATATGATGAGCGAGGAGGCAAAGCTTGAACTTGGATTTATATGAAAAAGGTATATTTCATAAGTGACGCTCATCTGGGCTCTTGGGCCATGAAGCAGCGCAGAATGCAGGAACGCCGTCTGGTGCGTTTTCTTGATGAAGCGAAGAAAGACGCTGAGGCTGTGTATATGCTTGGCGATATGTTCGATTTCTGGTATGAGTACAAGTACGTCGTACCGAAAGGTTATACCCGCTTTTTAGGCAAATTGTCCGAACTGACGGACAGCGGTATTGAGGTGCATTATTTCATAGGCAATCACGATATCTGGGATTATGGCTATCTTGAAAGGGAGTGCGGTGTCATAATGCACCGGGAACCGTTTACCACCGAGATTATGGGACAGGTCTTTTTCCTTTCACACGGTGATGGAATGGGGGATCCGTCACGTTCGTTCAGACTGTTGCGCCACATCTTCCATAATCGGATATGCCAGTTCCTGTTTTCGCTGCTGCCTACCAGATGGAGTATGTATGTTGGAATGAAATGGGCAAAATCCAGTATGCAGAAACATTTGCGTGAGGGGAATGATCCGTACCTCGGGGCAGACCGGGAATATACAGTTCTTTTCGCCAAGGAATACTACAAATCACATCCCGACATAAATGTCTTCATATTCGGGCATCGCCATATCGAGCAGGAACAGCCTATATCCGATACGTGTAAGGTTATGATAATCGGTGACTGGCTGCAGAAATTCACGTATGTGGTATTTGACGGCTCAACCCTCAGAATGAGTGATTACATTGAGGGTGAGCCGGTATAGGAAGGTTACTTCACAAGCTCCAGTGTGTCGGTGGCTATCATCAGTTCCTCATCGGTCGGCAGTACTACAACCTTTACTTTTGAGCCTGGAGTCGAGATTATGCCGTCTTTCCCGAATTTGATTTCCGCATTGGTTTTTGCATCGAATTCCACACCGAGAAATTCCAATCCCTCGCAGACCGCCTGACGTATCTCGTCACGGTTCTCGCCGACACCACCGGTAAATACTATCACATCCACGCCTCCCATTGCGGCCGCGAATGCACCTATGTATTTTTTGATGCGGTATGCGTACATCTTCTTGGCAAGGATAGCGCGCCCATTACCGGATTCAGCTGCGGTGCTGACCTCTCGCATATCTGACGATACACCGGAGATACCGAGCAATCCGGATTTCCTGTTCAGGAGATTGGACATGCCTGTGCCGTCAAGTCCTTCTTTTTCCATAAGGAATGTAACTGCACCTCCGTCTATGTCTCCGCTTCTGGTGCCCATCATGATACCTTCCAGCGGGGTAAGTCCCATTGTCGTGTCAACGCTCCTGCCGTCCTTGACGGCCGTAATTGAGCCTCCGTTACCGATGTGGCAGGTTATGATGCGGGAACCTTCAGCCTTGATTCCAAGGTACTTGCATATTTCTCCGGATACAAAGCGGTGTGACGTTCCGTGGAATCCGTAGCGGCGTACTCCGTATTTCTGATAAAGTTCATATGGGATAGCGTACAGGTATGCATAATCCGGCATCGTCTGGTGGAATGCTGTATCAAATACTCCAACCTGCGGAATATCAGGAAGCAGTTCCCTGACAGCATTCACTCCTTTCAGATTGGCCGGGTTGTGTAATGGGGCCAGGTCATTGCAGGCTTCGAATGCCTTCAGTACTTCGGGCGTAAGCAGTACGCTCCTGTTGAACTTCTCGCCTCCGTGTACCATCCTGTGACCTACTGCGTCAATCTCTTTGAGAGAACCGATTACGCCGAAGTCCTTGCCGGTAAGTATCTCAAATATGAATTTCACGCCGCAGGTGTGTTCCGGGATGTCTCTCTCTATTATTTCCTTTCCGCCGTCGGCTTTTGTGGGTTTCAGGAATGAGCCTTTCATTCCGATTTTCTCAATTCCACCCTGAGCGATTACTTCGTTCTTGTCCATATCGAACAGCTTGTACTTGATAGACGAGCTGCCACAGTTCAGTACCAGTATCTTCATCTCTTTCAATTCTTTTTAGCTGCAATAGCCTGATTGGCTGTCACAGCAATCATTTTATATACATCATCGATTGAGCATCCGCGTGACAGGTCGTTCACCGGGCGTGCAATTCCCTGGAGTATGGGACCTATTGCATCGGCACCGCCAAGTCTCTGTACCAGTTTGTATGCGATATTTCCTGCTTCGAGATTCGGGAAAACCAATACGTTGGCCTTTCCTGCAATATCTGAACCCGGAGCCTTTGACGCGCCTACGGATGGAACCAGTGCCGCGTCTGCCTGCAGCTCTCCGTCTATCTTGAGATCGGGTGCCATTTCCTTTGCTATCTGCAATGCGCTGGTGACCTTGTCAATGACCTCGTGCTTTGCCGAACCTTTCGTGGAGAAACTGAGCAGGGCCACCTTAGGGTTGTCAAATCCCGCAACTGCCTTGGCTGTACCTGCGGATGCAACGGCAATCTGTGCCAGCTGCCTGTCATCAGGCACTGGGGTGACGGCGCAGTCTGCAAATACGAGAATTCCGTCTTCTCCATATTGGGCGGCTTTCGTAAGCATTATGAATGCTCCTGACACGCAGCTGATTCCGGGTGCGGTCTTGATAATCTGCAGAGCCGGCCTCAGTACATTGCCTGTGGCGTTCATGGCTCCTGCCAACTGTCCGTCTGCGTTGCCGGCCTTTATAATGAGACAACCCAGATACAACGGGTCGAGAACTTTCTCCATTGCCTCCTCCATTGTCATTCCTTTTCCCTTGCGCAGGTTATACAGAAGGTCTGCGTAAAATTCCTTGTCCGGATTGGTGACCGGATCGATGATGGTGGCTCTCTTTATGTTGGATAGTCCCCATTTGTCCGAGAGTCTTTCGATTTCGGAACGGCTGCCTATCAGTATAATGTCTGCCATGTCATCGGCGATTGCTCTGTCCGCAGCCTTGAGTGTGCGTTCTTCCGTTCCTTCCGGTAATACAATACGCTGCTTGTTCTGCTTTGCGTGCTGTATGATCTGCTCCATCAGTTCCATATTCTTCCTGTTTTTTTATATTGTGCGAAATTACCTAAAACCCCGTTACCTAAAAAATAAATGAGGGCAAAAAAAGAACCGGCTCCGTATCAGAAGCCGATTCCGTTCTTTGTAGCGGGACTCAGGATTGAACTGAGGACCTCATGATTATGAATCATGCGCTCTAACCATCTGAGCTATCCCGCCATCGCCCTAAAGCGGCGCAAAGGTAATACTATGTTTTGAATTTTACAAGTGAATGGGAGATTAATTTCCAATACTATATATATAGGTTAAAACTTTCTGCGAATGTTTGGAGAAAAATTGTAGTTTTTATTATTTCGCGAATAGGGAATTGGGTAAATGTAACGTATATGGCAAATGACAAGATTTCAAATGCGATGAGCAAGGTTGTTCTGGAATACCAGCTCAACTCGACATCTGTTCCGATGATTTGGGATTCAATTGCGACTGCACCGGGATTGGCTGCCTGGTTTGCGGACAATGTCACTCAGAATGACAAAACCTTCACCTTCTTCTGGGGAAAGCATGAACGGAGGACTGCCGACCTTGTAAACTGCCGTCAGAATACGTACGTCCGGTTTCATTGGGAAGACGAAGTGCCGGGTTCCTATTTTGAAATCAGAATCATCAGGAACGAACTTACCGGTACATTCCTTCTGGAAGTGACTGATTTCACTGAGCCTGGTGACGAAGAGGATATCAGGAGTCTATGGGATACCTCCATTGAGAATCTGCACCGTTGCGGTCTTTAAGGACGGTGGATAAATCGTACTGCAATATTTGTGCTGAATTGCACGGATTTCCATAAATTTGCCGTTTGGTACGACAGCGTAGTACTATGCGGCTTAAGAAGATAGACATATTCATATTGAAGAGTTTCCTGTTGCTGTTTTCAGGAACATTCTTTCTGTGTCTGTTCCTTTTCCTGATGAACACATTGTGGAAGTATGTTGATGTGATGGTTGGCAAGGGCCTGGGGTTAGGCGTGCTGGCCGAGTTCTTCTTTCAGTCAGCACTTACTCTGGTGCCGGTGTCTTTGCCTCTGGCTGTATTGCTGGCCGCTTTGATAACTTTCGGAAACTTCGGAGAACGTTACGAGCTTCTCTCCATGAAAACTTCTGGAATATCACTGCTGCGTGTGATGCGGCCGTTGACGGTACTATGTATTTGTCTGGCCCTGGTGTCTTTCTATTTCCAGAACGTAATCGGACCGGATGCTTCCAAAAGGCTGGGTGTTCTGGCATATTCCATGTATCAGAAATCTCCGGAACTGGAAATACCGGAGGGTACTTTCTATGATGCGATATCGGGATACGATATGTATGTGAAGCGTAAGGACAGCAGGACCGGAATGCTTTATGATGTGGTGATATATGACGTGAGCAGAGGATTTGAGGAAATAAGGGTGATCGCCTCGGATTCAGGCCGTATGGAATCGACTGAAGATAAGAGATACCTGTATCTGCATCTGTACAGCGGCGAGCAGTTTGAGAATATGGAGGCTCAGAATATGAGCAGAAAGAATAATCCTTATAGGCGCGAGAGTTTCAGGGAAAAACACATTCTGATAGAATTTGATTCGGATTTCAATCTCATTGATGAGCAGTTTGTCAGCGGAAAAGCCACGAGCAAGGATATGAGAAAGATCATGCATGACATAGATTCACTGTCCGCACAGCAGGACAGCTTGGGAAAAGGCAATCTGTACGATTACAAGGCAGTTGCGCTTGCGAAGGGGTTCGTGCCATCGCAGCGTGATTCAGACAGGATTGCTGCAAGTCCCGTATCGGCAATAAACACTGACAGTGTGTTTCAGTCCGCGTCGCGTCAGGATCAGCTCAGATATATGGAGAATATGCAGAGCCGTATCCGTACCCAGCAGAGCGAACTGTCTTTCAAGAAATCCTCCATGTCTGTCGGGGATGAGAATATAAGGCGTCATTGGATAGAATGGATGAGAAAGATATCGCTGTGTACTTCTGTGCTGATTTTCTTTTTCATAGGTGCTCCATTGGGTGCTATAATAAGGAAAGGTGGTCTTGGCGTACCGGTAATCGTATCGGTGTTTACATTTATATTGTACTACATAACTTCGGTGTCTGGAGAGAAATTGTACAGGGAAGGAGAGTGGGGCATGGTAGGCTGCTGGTTGAGTACTATTGTCCTGTTGCCGTTGAGCGTTTTCTTTACTGTGTCTGCAAACAAGGATTCCACAGTTTTTGAGGTTGATGTGTATAAGACGTTTTTCCGTCATTGGTTTGGTGGTAAGGTGAACCGCAATCTGATTCTGAAGGATGTTGTCATAGAAGACCCTGATATGGAAAGATGCGCAGCCTTGAATGGGAGAATCCTGGAATGCGGCAGTGAACTGGTCACCAGGCGCAGGCTGTTGCCGGATTATGTGAAACTGTTTTGGGGTGAAGGAACGGCCGTATCGGATATGCGCATGCTGTCAGATGATATTGAACGACTGGTGGAAGAACTGGCCAATACCAGGGATAAGGTCATTATAGAACTTCTGAATGCTTTCCCTGTGATGCCTGTATATGGAATAGAGCCGCCTTTCGGAAACAGGCCAGTTAATGCAATCATCGGTTATCTGCTGCCGGTGGGGCTGCTATTATGGGTGAGGGCTACGCTGTTTTCGGTAAAACTGAACAGGCAGGTGGAAACTGTCACGGGCATAGCATCCAATCTGAAAAGCTATATGGAGACGGGAAAATTGAATGATAATTATTAATTACATATATATATGGGACAGATTTCTGATAGAGTTATGAGTCTTGCCACTTCTGCCACTTTTGCCATGTCTCAAAAGAGTGGGGAACTGGCGGCGCAGGGAGTGGATGTCATTAACATGAGTGTCGGTGAACCCGATTTCAATACTCCTGATTATGTTAAAAAAGCGGCAGTCCAGGCTATTGAAGAGAATTATTCCAAGTATTCTCCTGTACCTGGGTACATGTCTCTAAGAAAGGCTATATCAGCCAAACTTAGCCGGGAGAACGGCCTTGAGTATGCGCCTGAGCAGATTCTTGTATCAACAGGAGCAAAGCAGGCCATCTGTAATGCCATCCTGGCGCTGGTGAATCCGGGCGCCGAGGTGATATTGCCGTCTCCGTGCTGGGTAAGCTATCCGGAAATGGTCAAGCTGGCGGGGGGCACTCCTGTTGTCGTAAAGGCCGGAATTGACCAGGATTTCAAGATATCTGCATCACAGCTGGAAAATGCCATTACGCCCAGAACCAAGGTCGTGATGATATGCTCTCCGTCCAATCCTACCGGATCTGTCTATAGCCACGGGGAACTTGCAGCTCTGGCGCAGGTCCTGAAAAACCATACGGAAATTTATGTGATATCGGACGAGATATACGAACATATCAATTTTGTGGGCTCTCATTCCAGTCTGGCCGGCTTTAAGGAAGTGGCGGATCGGGTGGTTGTGATTAACGGAGTATCAAAGGCGTATGCGATGACAGGCTGGCGCATTGGATTCATGGCCGGGCCTTTATGGCTGGTCAAGGCTTGCAACAAGTTGCAGGGGCAATATACAAGCGGTACGTGCTCTGTTGCCCAGAAGGCTGCCGAAGCGGCTTTCAATGGGCCTCAGGATGATGTGGAGATGATGCGTAAGGTGTTCAACAAGCGCAGGGATCTGATTGTGTCTCTTGCAAAGGAAATTCCCGGATTCGATGTGAATATGCCGCAGGGTGCATTCTATCTGTTCCCCAAGTGTGATTCCTATTTCGGCAAACGCGACGGAGACCGTGTCATCAACTCGGCGGAGGATCTGGCTATGTATCTGTTGGAGGTAGGGCATGTGGCGACTGTAGGAGGAACTGCATTCGGTGCGCCTGAATGCATAAGGTTCAGCTATGCAACCGGCGAAGACAAGATAACAGAGGCTTTCCGCAGGGTGAAGGAAACGCTTGCGCGTCTGAAATAAACAAAAAGGAAAAGGCATCAGCGCGATGCCTTTTCCCTTTCCTTACTTGAAGAGTGATATCTTATTCTCCCGGGTGAATGGCCTCAGACGGGCAAACGCTTGCGCATGTGCCGCAATCCACACACTTTTCAGGATCAATTGAATACTTCTCACCTTCTGAGATAGCCTCAGACGGACACTCGTCAATGCATGTACCGCAAGCGATACAGTCATCACTAATTACATATGCCATAGTTGTTATGTTTGTTGGTTATTGTTGCACAAAAGTACGCCTTTTTCCCGTGAGCGTCTAATGTAACGGGAGGTTTTTTCTAATTTAGAATTATTCCAAACTGTTTCCGTGGCGTGCGACTTTTCAATTCAAATGTGTATCATTGCAATATTGGTGTGTTTCTGACGTTATTTAACCGATGAAATCAGGAAACGGCTTTTATGTTGCCCGGACGTTGTGTTTGACGGTGCTGCTGTCATTGCTGTCATTATGTGCTGTAGGGCAGGAAAGAAAGGTTATGAACCGGCCTTTCATTGATACCCGTGTGTGGCATTACGGGTTTCTGTTCGGCGTTCATTTTCAGGATCAGGATATTGCAAACAATGGTTTCGTGTATTCGTCGGACGGAAAGGAAGAGAGCTGGTATGCCGAGGTGCCGTCGTATTCTCCCGGATTTACCGTAGGAGTGTTGGGAGAGGTAAGAATCTGCGAGTATTTTTCAGCGAGACTTATCCCGACGATGTATTTCGGGGACAAGGTAGTCCATTATCATGATATAAGGTCCGGCAATGAGATCCGTCAGATTGTAAAGTCAACATACGTGGCTGTGCCTGTCGATTTTAAAATCAGTGCACCGCGTTTCAATAATTACAGACCGTACATAATGGCCGGGGTGATGCCGCTGGTGGATCTTACGGCCAAGGAGCAGCAGGAAATGCTCGTGAAGCGTGTTGATTGTATGCTGGAGGTCGGAATAGGTATGGATTTGTATTTCCGTTACTTTAAGCTGATACCGGAGTTGAAGTTCTGCTTCGGGCTTACGGATATTCTGCGTAGAGACCGTACAGACATTACCGAACCGTCAATGCTGAAATACACGGAGTCTATGAACAGCGTACATAACAGAATGGTAGCGCTTACGTTTTATTTTGAGTGAGTATGTCTCTGTGATACTGCTTTTTTGAGAAAGTCTTTGTTGTTTGGAAAACAAATAGTACCTTTGCGCCGCTCTGTCGCAATCGCTGTCACAGGAAGAGTAACTTGATATGTTGCGTTGGACGTAATTAATTTAAATTCAAGACAATGGATTTTATTAAAATCGCAGAGGAGGCGTTTGCCACCGGTAATGAGGGCAAATTCCCAAAATTCAAGGCGGGAGACACAGTGACTGTGGCTTACCGTATCATTGAGGGTAACAAAGAGCGTATCCAGCTCTATCGTGGTGTAGTTATTAAAATATGTGGACACGGTGATAACCGCCGCTTCACGGTGCGCAAGATGTCAGGCACTGTAGGTGTTGAGCGTATATTCCCTATAAATTCTCCGGCTATCGACAATATCGAGGTCAATAAGATAGGTAAGGTACGTCGTGCCAAACTGTATTATCTGCGCGAGTTGACCGGTAAGAAGGCACGTATCCGCGAGAAGAGAGTCAACGCGTAATCAGACGCTTGATTTGCTTATACAAGGAGATGGAACCTGGACGGGCTCCATCTCCTTTTTTTGTTGTTATGAGATGGTGCCGTCTGATATCCGTATAGTCCTGTCCGTAAGTTTGGAAAGAGCCTCATCGTGAGTTATTATGACGAATGTCTGTCCGAATTTTTCCCTGAGTTCGAAAAACAGTTTGTGGAGCTCTTCCCTGTTGCGGCTGTCCAGACTTCCTGACGGTTCGTCGGCAAGTATCACATCGGGCCTGTTGGCCAGTGCGCGGGCCACTGCAATCCTCTGACTCTCGCCTCCGGACAGTTCTGACGGCTTGTGGGAACTCCGGTCTGCCAGACCCAGTATGTCAAGCAGCTCATCGGCTCTTGATTTTGCGCCGGCTTTTGTCATTCCTGCGATAAGACAGGGTATCATGATGTTTTCGGATGCCGTGAATTCGGCAAGCAGCTGATGAAATTGAAAAACGAAGCCGATGTGCCTGTTGCGGAATGCTGCAGCTTCCTTGTCTTTCATTCCTGACAGTTCCGTGCCATCGTATGTGACGCTTCCTGAATCGGGCTTGTCCAGCGAGCCCATGATTTGAAGCAGGGTAGTCTTGCCTGCGCCGCTGGGACCCGTAATGCTGACTATCTCTCCTCTCCCGATTTCCAGGTCAATGCCCTTCAGAACCTGAAGTGTACCATAGCTCTTGGTTATTCCCTCCAATTTTATCATAGACTCTGATTTGTTTACAAAAATAACTAATTTTGCAATGTTTTTAATGCAAAATGATATGAGAACAGCTATTGTTGGAGCAAGTGGCGCTGTCGGACAGGAGTTCCTGCGCGTGTTGGAGGAACGCGATTTCCCTGTCGGAGAATTGGTGCTTTTCGGGTCGTCGCGCAGTGCCGGCTCGTACTATACTTTTAAGGGACAGCAACTGCAGGTCAGACAGTTGCAGCATAACGACGATTTCAAGGATATAGATTTGGCTTTTGTGTCAGCGGGGGGCGGCACTTCAGAGGAATATGCCGGGACAATCACAAAATACGGTACTGTGATGATTGACAACTCAAGTGCATTCAGAATGGATGAAAATGTTCCGCTTGTAGTTCCTGAAGTGAATCCTGCGGATGCATTGGACAGGCCCAAGGGAATAATTGCGAACCCTAACTGCTCTACGATAATGATGGTTGTTGCGCTGAAGGCACTCAATGATTTGTCCAAGGTGACGAATGTACAGGTCGCTACATATCAGGCTGCCAGCGGAGCAGGCGCGGCGGCGATGGCGGAATTGGAACAGCAGTATCGCCAGGTGCTTGCCGGCGAGTCTGTCACTGTTTCGAAATTCGCACATCAGCTGGCGTTCAATCTCATTCCGCATATCGACATTTTCAAACCAAGCGGATATACCAAGGAAGAGGAAAAGATGTTCTATGAAACCCGGAAAATGTTTCATACCGAGGATATGAAGGTCAGTGCCACCTGCGTGCGTGTTCCTGCCCTCAGATGCCACTCGGAGGCGATATGGGCTGAAACGGAACGTCCGTTGTCTATAGAGGAAGTGTATGCCGCGTTTGGGAAAGCGGAGGGACTTGAGGTGTTGGATAATCCTGCTGAAAAGCAGTATCCTATGCCTTTGATGCTTTCCGGAACAGATTCTGTATATGTGGGCAGGGTGCGTAAGGATATTGCGAATCCGAATGTGACTGTATTCTGGGTAGTCGGAGACCAAATCAGAAAAGGCGCTGCTCTCAATGCCGTGCAGATTGCGGAATATCTGCTTGCCCATGACCCGGTATTTGTAGGTAAATTGTAAAGATATTTATTAATCTGTCGTATGTCCTGGCTGCGGAACAATCGCGGCCAGGACATATTTTGTTTAAATTATTGTGCTTCATCCGCTTGCGGTTCAAAATAAAGTTCGTACCTTTGCAGGCCAAAAACTGACAAACTATTATATTATTATAATTATTAAAACAAAACAACATGCCAACAATTCAGCAGTTAGTGAGGAATGGCCGTCAGGTACTTGAGGATAAGAGCAAGTCGCCTGCATTGGATTCATGCCCACAGAGGAGAGGCGTTTGTGTGAGAGTTTACACAACTACGCCCAAGAAGCCTAATTCGGCTATGAGAAAAGTAGCACGTGTACGTCTGACGAACCAGAAGGAAGTCAACTCGTACATCCCGGGTGAGGGTCATAACCTTCAGGAACACTCAATCGTGCTTGTACGCGGCGGTCGTGTAAAGGATCTGCCTGGTGTACGTTACCACATCGTTCGTGGAACTCTTGATACGGCAGGCGTCAGCGGCCGTCTCCAGAGAAGGTCCAAATACGGAGCAAAGCGTCCGAAAGCAGCTAAAAAGTAATTGTCTAACAGTTTTGGTCTGATAGTCGTTGGTTGAGTAAACGTCCTGGCGAGGAAGTTGAAGAACAATAAAATCACAGCCCGAACAAAACTTTAATGAAATGAGAAAAGCAAAACCAAAGAAACGTGTCATTCTTCCGGATCCTGTATTCGGCGACGTTTCAGTGACAAAGTTTGTCAATCATCTGATGTATGATGGCAAGAAGAACACTTCGTTCGAGATTTTCTACGAGAGTCTTGAAAAGGTCAAGGCAAAATTGCCGAATGAGGAGATGTCCGCTCTGGAAATCTGGAAAAAGGCTTTGGATAATGTGACTCCTCAGGTTGAGGTTAAGTCACGCCGTATCGGTGGCGCCACATTCCAGGTCCCTACTGAAATCAGGGCTGACCGCAAGGAGTCCATTTCAATGAAGAATGTAATTTCCTTCGCACGCAAGCGCGGTGGCAAGTCAATGTCTGACAAGCTGTGTGCTGAGATTGTTGATGCGTTCAACAGCACTGGCGGCGCTTTCAAGCGTAAGGAGGATATGCACCGCATGGCTGAGGCCAACCGTGCATTTGCACACTTTAGATTCTAACCGCCTGTCATTTGAGAGAATATGTCTGACAAGAATCTTCACCTGACGCGCAACATCGGCATCATGGCTCACATTGATGCCGGTAAGACTACTACGTCGGAGAGGATTCTGTATTATACCGGTCTTACACATAAGCTCGGTGAAGTGCATGAGGGCTCTGCCACTATGGACTGGATGGTTCAGGAGCAGGAGCGTGGCATCACTATAACCTCGGCTGCGGTGACAACAAACTGGACTTGGAACAGTCAGACATACAGAATCAATCTGATAGATACTCCGGGGCACGTGGATTTCACCGCAGAAGTGGAACGCTCCCTGAGAGTACTGGATGGCGCTATTGCGGTTTTCTGTGCGGTGGGTGGTGTACAGCCACAGTCGGAGACCGTATGGCATCAGGCCGACAAGTATGGTGTCCCTCGTGTCGCGTACATTAATAAAATGGATCGGACGGGCGCGGACTTCTATGGCGTGGTGGGTCAGATAGCTGACGTGCTGAAAGCCAATCCGTGTCCGATAGTTATTCCAATCGGAGTCGAGGATACTTTCAAGGGGGTTGTAAACCTTATTGATATGAAAGCCGTCATCTGGAAGGATGAGACTCTTGGCGCTGAATACGAGATCGGTGAAATTCCGGCTGATATGGCTGATGAGGCTGCCGGCTGGCGTGAGAAACTGATTGAGAATGCGGCAGAGTCCGATGACGCGATGATGGAAAAATATCTGGAAGATCCAGACACCATTACCCCGAATGAGATTCTTGCTGCTTTGAGGAAGGGCACATTGTCACGCAGACTTGTTCCGGTACTCTGCGGCTCGTCATTCAAGAACAAGGGTGTCCAGACACTGCTTGATTCCGTATGCGCGTTCCTGCCTTCTCCGATAGACTGTAACGGAGTGGATGGAACAGTGCCTCAGACCGGAAAGGAAACACATCGTGATGCGTCCTCAGACGAGAAGACGACGGCGTTGGCTTTCAAGATAGCCATTGACCCGTATGTGGGCAAACTGATATTTTTCAGGGTTTATTCGGGAGTCGTCAAGGCCGGTACTATGATTTTCAATTCCCGTTCGGGGAAGAAGGAACGTGTTACCCGACTTTTCCAGATGTATTCCAAAAAGCAGATTCAGGTTGATGAGGTGGCGGCCGGTGATATAGGTGCTGTTGTGGCACTGAAGGATATACGTACCGGCGATACCCTTTGCGATGAGTCATCACCGATAGCTCTTGAAAGTATGGATTTTCCGGAGCCTGTGATAAGCGTAGCCGTAGAGCCCAAGACCGAACGCGATATGGCGAAGCTGAACGAAGGGCTTGAGCATCTTGCGGAAGAGGATCCGACATTTACTGTGACTGTCGATGAAGAAAGTGGTCAGACGGTGATTTCCGGTATGGGCGAGCTTCATATAGATATTATCATTGACCGTCTTCGCCGGGAATTCGGGGTAGAGTGCAATCAGGGACGTCCGCAGGTGACATACAAGGAAATGATACGCCAGACGGTACGTGTGGACGAGGAGTACAAGAGACAGGTGGGAGGAAAAGGCCGTTTTGCCAGCATTTCGGTTGAGGCCGGTCCTGCCGATCCGGATTGGAAAGGCGGGCTTCAGTTTGTCAATGCAATAAAGGGCGATGTGCTTCTGAAAGAGTATATCACGGCTGTTGAGAAAGGTTTTGCGTCATGCCTCAAGACCGGTGTACTGACAGGTGCGCAGATGGAATCAATGAAGGTTACCCTGCTTGACGGTCAGTATCATCCGGTTGATTCTGATGCCCTTTGCTTTGAAGTTTGTGCTTCGTATGCATTCCGTAATGCTTGTCTGAAGGCCTCACCGATATTGATGGAACCTGTTATGACCCTTGAGGTGGTTACACCTGAGGAGAATATGGGTGATGTTATCGCAGATCTGAACAGACGCCGTGGCCAGATAGACGGTATGGAGACGAGCCATTACGGCGCAAAAATCATTAAAGCTCACGTGCCTCTTGCGGAAATGTTCGGGTATGTGACTGCTTTGAGGACTATAACTTCGGGACGTGCCACATCCTCAATGACGTATGAGCGTCATGTGCCCATGACGGATCAGTTGGCGAGACAGGTAGTCGGGTCGCAGGGGGGTGACGCGTCTCTGATAAGATGATTTGATTAACGCGGTCGGAATAGCAAATGACTCTTATTCTGAGCGCAATGTATAATGTATTATTAAAATAAGGTATTATGAGTCAGAAAATCAGAATCAAACTGAAGTCTTACGACCACAATCTGGTTGATAAGTCAGCGGAGAAGATTGTCAAGACTGTAAAGGCTACAGGTGCTGTTGTCAGTGGTCCTATTCCACTCCCTACGCACAAGAGTATCTTTACCGTTAACCGTTCAACGTTCGTTAACAAGAAGTCGCGTGAGCAGTTCCAGCTGTCAGCATTCAAGAGACTGATAGACATTTACAGCTCAACTGCAAAGACTGTTGACGCTCTGATGAAGCTTGAGCTTCCGAGTGGTGTGGAGGTTGAGATTAAGGTTTGATTGTTTTTTAGAGTTGGAAAATTTATTCAGTAACTTAATTTTTATTTGAAATGCCAGGATTATTAGGAAAAAAGATCGGTATGACATCGGTCTTCGGTGCTGATGGGAAGAATGTTCCATGCACCGTTATCGAAGTTGGTCCTTGCGTGGTTACTCAGATCAAGAGTGTTGAGAAGGATGGTTATGAGGCTGTTCAGCTTGGCTTCGAGGATGCCAAGGAGAAGAACACTTCCGCACCTCTTATGGGACACTTCAAGAAAGCTGGTGTAACTCCGAAGAGACACTTGGCCGAGTTCAAGAATTTTGACAAAGCCCTCAATCTGGGCGATGTCCTGACTGTGGATTTCTTCAGCGATGTCAATTTCGTTGACGTGATTGCTGTATCAAAGGGCCATGGCTATCAGGGTGTTGTTAAAAGACACGGATTCGGTGGCGTAGGTCAGCAGACTCACGGTCAGCACAACCGCGGCCGTAAGCCGGGTTCTATTGGTGCTTGCTCATACCCTGCACAGGTATTCAAGGGTATGCGTATGGCAGGTCATATGGGTAACGAGCAGGTGACTACACAGAACCTGCAGATTTTGAAGGTTATTCCGGAGCATAACCTGCTTCTCATAAAGGGATCTATTCCGGGATATAAAGGTGCAATCGTTTCAATTCTGAAGTAATGGAAGCTAGCGTATATAACATAAAAGGTGAGGATACCGGTAAGAAGGTAGTTCTCGACGATTCCGTTTTCGGTATTGAGCCGAACGATCACGTTATCTATCTTGATGTAAAGCAGTACCTGGCAAACAGACGTCAGGGAACCCACAAGTCAAAGGAAAGAAGCGAGATTAGCGGTTCCACAAAGAAGCTTGGCCGTCAGAAAGGTGGTGGTGGCGCACGTCGTGGTGACATCAACTCTCCGGTTCTGGTAGGCGGTGGCCGTGTGTTCGGTCCGACCCCACGTGATTACAGCTTCAAACTGAACAAGAAAGTCAAGCAGCTTGCACGTCGTTCAGCTTTGTCATACAAGGCTCAGGAGAATGCGATTATTGTTCTTGAAGACTTCTCAATGGAAGCTCCAAAAACTAAAGAATTCATAAAAATCTTAAATAATCTTAATATTTCTGATAAAAAATCGCTCTTTGTCCTGCCCGAAAATGACAATTTTGTAATTTTGTCGGCTCGAAATCTGCAGAAGACTCAGGTGGTTAACGCCCCTTCAGTCAATACATACAGTATTTTGAACGCAGAGACTCTTGTCATGACGGAGAAGTCTTTAGGGATTATCAACAGCATGTTAACAAAAGTTGAGGAGGCATAAAGATGAGTTGTATAGTAAAACCGCTTGTAACGGAGAAGATGAACTCCATTACAGAGAAGTTCCCGAACAGGTTCGGGTTCATTGTACTTCCTGAGGCCAACAAGTTGGAGATAAAGAAGGAAATAGAGAATTTGTATAATGTGACTGTCGTGGATGTCAACACAAGCGTGCGTTTGGGCAAGGACAAGTCACGTTACACCCGTAAGGGTTTTGCAAAAGGCCGTGCCAATTGGACGAAGAAGGCTATTGTAACTCTTAAGGAGGGTGATACGATAGATTTTTATAGCAACATTTAATAGAAATGGCAGTACGTAAATTCAAGCCTACAACCCCGGGGCAAAGGCACAAGATTATTGGTACTTTCGAGGAGATTACTGCATCAGTACCAGAGAAGTCTCTTGTAATCGGAAAGCTCTCTACCGGTGGCCGTAACAATCAGGGCAAGATGACAGCACGTTATCTTGGCGGCGGTCACAAGAGAAAATTCCGTTTCATAGATTTCAAGAGAGAGAAGGATGGGGTTCCAGCAATTGTAAAGACAATAGAGTACGATCCGAACCGTTCGGCACGTATCGCTTTGTTGTTCTACGCGGATGGTGAGAAGAGATACATCATCGCACCTAACGGTCTTGAAATCGGTGCAACACTGATGTCAGGAGAGAAGGCAGCTCCTGAAATCGGTAATACACTTTTCCTCAAGGATATACCCGTTGGTACAATTATTCACAACATTGAGCTTCGCCCGGGTCAGGGTGCCGCTCTGGTGCGCTCTGCTGGAAATTTTGCCCAGTTGACATCCAAGGAGAACGATTATTGCGTGATCAAGCTCCCTTCAGGCGAAGTCCGCAGAATCTTTGGTGAGTGCAAGGCTACAATCGGTAGCGTAGGTAACTCTGATCATGGTCTGGAGCATTCAGGTAAGGCCGGACGCTCACGTTGGCAGGGTCGTCGTCCGCACAACCGTGGTGTCGTAATGAATCCGGTAGATCACCCGATGGGTGGTGGTGAAGGCCGTGCATCCGGTGGTCATCCGCGCTCACGTAAGGGTCTCTATGCAAAGGGTCTCAAGACGAGACATCCGAAGAAGAGCTCATCGAAGTATATTATTGAGAGAGCCAACAACAAATAATCACTAAAATCCAAAGTAGAATATGAGTCGTTCATTGAAAAAAGGTCCGTATATATTCAAGAAATTGGAGGACAAGGTTCTTGCTATGAATGAAAGCGGCAAGAAGACCGTGGTGAAAACTTGGGCTAGGGCTTCGGTGATCTCCCCGGATTTCGTGGGTCACACCATTGCAGTTCATAATGGTAATAAGTTTATTCCCGTTTACGTTACGGAGAATATGGTTGGACACAAGCTCGGTGAGTTTGCTCCTACACGTACGTTCCGTGGCCATTCAGGCAACAGGAAGTAAGCGGCGTTTATCTGAAATAAAAAAATCAAGATAATGGGAAAAAGAAAACATTTGGCAGCTGAGAAGGCCAAGGAGGCTAGAAAGTCACAGTTCTTTGCCAAACTGAGCAACGTTCCTTCATCGCCGCGCAAGATGCGTCTTGTAGTGGATATGATCCGCGGTATGGAAGTCAACCGTGCTCTTGGCACACTGCGTTTTTCAAATAAGGCTGCTTCGAAAGATGTAGAAAAGGTACTTCGTTCTGCCATCGCCAATTGGGAGCAGAAGAATGAGCGTAAGGCTGAGGCCGGCGAACTGTTCGTCAGCAGGGTCTTCGTTGATGAGGGTGCTACATTGAAGAGACTGAGACCTGCTCCTCAGGGCAGAGGCTATCGTATCCGTAAGCGTTCAAACCATATTACGGTGTTTGTTGATACGAAACCTGCAACGAGTACTAATGACAATCAAGAGTAAGCAAGATGGGACAGAAAGTTAATCCTATAAGCAACCGTCTGGGAATTATCAGAGGTTGGGATTCAAGTTGGTTCGGCAAGTATGACGAGCGTTTGTTCGAGGATGCCGAAATCCGCAAGTATCTGAATGCACGTCTGGCAAAGGCCAGCGTATCGAGAATTGTCATTGAGCGTACTCTCAAACTGGTGACTATCACCGTATGTACATCACGTCCGGGACTTATCATAGGCAAGGGCGGTACAGAGGTTGACAAGCTCAAGGAGGAACTCAAGAAAATTACAGACAAGGAGATTCAGATCAATATCTATGAAATCAAGAAGCCTGAACTTGACGCTGTTATCGTTGCGAACAATATCGCACGTCAGGTGGAAGGCAAGATTGCATACCGTCGTGCCATCAAGATGGCTGTTGCCAATACAATGCGTATGGGTGCCGAGGGTATCAAGGTTCAGATTTCCGGTCGCTTGAATGGTGCGGAAATGGCACGTTCCGAGATGTATAAGGAGGGACGTACACCATTGCATACTTTCCGCGCGGATATTGACTATTGTCAGGCTGATGCCATCACAAAGGTCGGTGTTCAGGGTGTAAAGGTATGGATTTGCCGTGGTGAGGTATATGAGAAGAGAGATTTGTCTCCTAATTTCTCACAGAACAAGGAGATGGGTCGCGGTGGCGAAAGAAGCGGCAAACCGTTCAAGAAGAGAGCTAATAAGAAGTAACCGCTAATCGGTTTAAAGTAAAACTGTAAATAGTAATAGATTATGTTACAGCCTAAAAGGACAAAATATAGAAGAATGCAGAAAGGCCGCTCAAAGGGTAATGCCATGAGAGGCAATCAGCTGGCTTTCGGCTCTTTCGGCATCAAGTCTATGGATACTTGCTGGCTCACTGGTCGTCAGATTGAGGCTGCCCGTGTCGCAGTGACACGTTATATGCAGCGTCAGGGTCAGATTTGGATTCGTGTATTCCCGGACAAACCTATCACCAAGAAGCCTCTTGATGTACGTATGGGTAAAGGTAAAGGTGATGTGGAAGGTTATGTATTCCCACTGACTCCGGGACGTATCATTATCGAGGCTGATGGGGTTCCGTTTGCAATTGCAAAGGAGGCTCTCCGCCTTGCCGCTCAGAAACTGCCTGTTACGACCAAGCTGGTTGTAAGGCGTGATTATGATTTTAAAAATGAATAATTGGTTTAAAACCGGAAGTTATGAAGAATGCTGAAATAAGAGAGTTATCTACTCAGGAACTTGCTGAGCGCATTGATGCCGAGTCAGTAAACTATCGGTCTATGGTTTTGAATCATGCCATTTCTCCTCTTGAGAATCCTATGCAGATTACGAAACTCCGTCGTGATATCGCCAGGATGAAGACAGAGATGAGAAGAAGGGAACTTAACAAATAAAGAACAGTTCGCATGGAAGATAGAAATTTGCGTAAGGAACGCCAGGGTGTCGTTATCAGCGACAAAATGGATAAGACAATAGTTGTCCTTTCCGTCTTCAAAGAGAAGCACCCTATCTATGGCAAGTTCGTCAGAAAGACGAAGAAATATCATGCTCATGACGAGAAGAACGAGTGCGGTATAGGTGATACCGTCCGCATAATGGAGACACGTCCTCTGAGCAAGACAAAGAGATGGAGATTGGTTGAAATCGTTGAAAAGGCTAAGTAATCATGATACAGCAGGAATCCAGACTTACAGTGTGTGATAACAGCGGCGCCAAGGAGTGTCTCTGTATCCGTGTGCTGGGCGGAACGAAAAAGCGTTACGCCACAGTAGGCGATACTATCGTGGTATCAGTAAAAAGCGTTATTCCTTCAAGTGAACTCAAGAAGGGTACCGTGTCGAAGGCTCTGATAGTTCGTACCAAGAAAGAGATTCGTCGTGCTGACGGCTCATATATCCGTTTTGACGACAATGCTTGTGTATTGCTTGCAAATACCGGCGAGATTAGGGGTAGCCGTATCTTCGGTCCTGTCGCACGTGAGTAGCGTGCAGTCAACATGAAGGTAGTATCTCTTGCTCCCGAAGTACTTTAATCAAAAAAGCTAAAGGCAATGAGTAAGTTACATATTAAGAAGAACGACACCGTTTTCGTAAACGCCGGTGAGGACAAAGGCAAGACCGGTCGTGTGCTTAAGGTGCTCGTAAAGGAGGAGAGGGCTATTGTTGAGGGAATCAATATGGTCTCCAAGCACACAAAGCCAAGTGCCAAGAATCCTCAGGGTGGAATCGTGAAGCAGGAGGCTCCGATTCACATCTCAAATCTTAATGTCGTTGATCCCAAGACCGGTGCGCCGACACGTATCGGACGTAGAAGAAACGATGATGGTAAATTAGTACGTTATTCCAAAAAATCAGGAGAGGAGATTAAGTAATGAGCAATACTGCAAATCTTAAAAAAGAATATGTCGAGCGCATTGCTCCGGCATTAATGGAGAAGTTCCATTATTCTTCTTCAATGCAGGTTCCTGTCCTGAAGAAGATAGTCATCAATCAGGGACTTGGCAAGCTTGCCATCGCTGACAAGAAGATTATTGATGTAGCAATCAACGAACTGACCACAATTACAGGTCAGAAGGCTGTCGCTACAGTATCAAAGAAGGATATAGCAAACTTCAAGCTTCGTAAGAAAATGCCTATCGGCGTTATGGTTACATTGCGCAGAGAACGTATGTATGAGTTCCTTGAGAGACTTGTGCGTGTCGCTCTTCCACGTATCCGTGATTTCAAGGGTATTGAAAGCAAGTTTGACGGAATGGGTAATTATTCTCTTGGCATTCAGGAGCAGATTATCTTCCCGGAGATTAACATTGACAGCATTACCCGTATTTTAGGTATGAACATCACCTTCGTAACAACGGCTAAGACTGATGAAGAAGGTTATGCTCTGCTGAAGGAGTTCGGTTTGCCTTTCAAATCAGAATCTAAAAATTAAGTCATATGGCAAAGGAATCAATGAAGGCCCGTGAGGTCAAGCGTGCCAAGATGGCTGCAAAGTATGCGAAAAAGCGTGCTGCTCTTAAGGAAATAGTACGTGTGGGTGATCCTGTCGCGGCATACGAGGCTGCACAGAAACTGCAGGATCTGCCTTACAACTCAAATCCTATCCGTCAGCACAACCGTTGCAAACTGACAGGTCGTCCAAAGGGCTATATCCGTATGTTCGGACTTTCACGTATCCAGTTCCGTGAGATGGCATCTCAGGGCCTGATACCTGGAGTACGCAAGGCAAGCTGGTAACATCAGATTAAAGAGAGTTTTTAAATATTGTCAGGAATGACCTGATCAATTTAAGTTTTATTTTATGACAGATCCTATTGCAGATTATTTGACGAGGTTACGCAATGCCATTCAGGCAAAGCATAAGGTTGTAGAGATACCTGCCTCGAATCTCAAAAAAGAGATTACAAAGATCCTTTTTGAGAAAGGTTACATCTTGAACTACAAGTTCGTGGAAGAAGGACCTCAGGGAACTATCAAGGTTGCCCTCAAATATGATCCGGTAAACAAGTGCAATGCTATCAGGAAGCTTGAGAGAATCTCAACACCTGGTCTGCGTCAGTATACCGGTTATCGTGAAATGCCGAGAGTTATTAATGGTCTGGGTATAGCTATTATATCCACATCCAAGGGTATTATGACAGACAAGGAGGCTTCACAGCTTAAGATTGGCGGTGAGGTGCTTTGTTATGTATATTAATAAAGGGGAAATACTATGTCAAGAATCGGAAAATTGCCAATTCATATTCCTGCAGGTGTCAATGTCGCTTTTCAGGATGGCGTAATGACCGTTAAAGGCCCGAAGGGCACTCTTACACAGAGTATAGATCCTTCAATCAATGTGACTGTTGACAATGGCGTTATCTCTTTTGAGGAGAACACAGAGCTTCTTCAGGATAACACCAAGCAGCGTCATGCTTTCCACGGTCTGTACCGTGCGCTGGTAAACAATATGGTTGTCGGCGTATCGGAAGGATTCAAGGCTGAGCTGGAAGTTGTCGGTGTCGGTTATCGTGTGTCAAACGAGGGTAATGTACTGAAGCTGGATCTTCTGTATTCACACTCAATTGTCATGCAGCTTCCTCCGGAAATGAAGGTTGAGACAAAATCTGAGAGAAACAAAAACCCGCTTATCATATTGGAATCATGCGACAAGCAGTTGCTTGGTATGGTTTGTGCCAAGATACGCTCTTTCCGTAAACCGGAGCCATATAAGGGCAAGGGTATCAAGTTTGTGAACGAGGTTGTTCGCAGAAAGTCGGGTAAATCGGCTGCTGCCAAGTAATTACAATTAAAAAAGTAAGATTATGTCAGCAAAAACAGAAAGACGTACCAAGATTAAGTTTCGTGTACGCAACAAAATTTCCGGTACAACGGAATGCCCGCGTATGAGCGTTTTCAGAAGCAATAAGCAGATTTACGTTCAGATTATAGATGATTTGAAAGGTGCTACCCTTGCAGCTGCATCATCGCTCGGTATGGAGAAGATGCAGAAGAAGGAGCAGGCTGCCAAGGTCGGTGAGTTGATAGCACAGAAGGCCAAGGAGGCCGGTATCACGACAGTGGTATTTGACCGTAATGGCTATCTGTATCATGGCAGAGTCCAGGAGTTGGCAGATGCCGCACGTAAGGGAGGTCTTAAATTTTAATAAACTGCGATTACTATGAACAATAAAGTAAGAGTTACTAATGACGTAGAGCTTCAGGATAGGCTCGTCGCTATTAACCGCGTAACAAAGGTAACAAAGGGTGGTCGTACGTTCAGTTTTGCAGCTATCGTCGTGGTAGGTGACGGTAACGGTATCATAGGTCTTGGCTTGGGTAAGGCCAGTGAGGTTACCGCAGCTATTGCCAAGGGCGTTGAGGCTGCGAAGAAAGACCTTGTACGTGTTCCGGTACTTAAGGGAACCATTCCTCATGAGCAGACTGCCCGTTTCGGTGGTGCAGAGGTCTTTATGAAGCCTGCAGCTCCCGGTACAGGTGTTGTGGCCGGTGGTGCTATGCGTGCTGTTTTGGAGAGTGTTGGTATTACTGATGTCCTTGCAAAGTCTAAGGGTTCATCGAACCCCCACAACCTTGTAAAAGCTACACTGAAGGCTCTTTCAGAGATGAGGGATGCACGTACCGTAGCCCAGAACAGAGGTATAAGTTTGAGTAAGGTATTTAACGGATAAGGAGGTTATTTGTATGGCAACAATTAAAATCAAGCAGACAAAGAGCCGTATTGGCGTTCCCGGTGATCAGGCCAGAACATTGGATGCTCTGGGACTTCACAAACTCTACAGGACAGTGGAGGTTGAGGATAATCCGTCAGTAAGAGGTATGATCTATAAGGTCAGACACCTTGTAACCGTTATAGAATAATTTAAATCAGTAGATTATGAAGTTAAATACATTAAAACCGGCAGAAGGTTCAACCAAAGCTTGCAAGAGAATCGGTCGCGGACCGGGTTCGGGACACGGCGGTACTTCCACGAGAGGTAGCAAGGGCGCCAAGTCACGTTCCGGCTATGCAAGAAAGATAGGTTTTGAAGGCGGTCAGATGCCGTTGCAGCGTATTGTTCCGAAATTCGGATTCAAGAACATCAATCGCGTGGAGTATAAGGCTATCAATCTGGATGTCATCCAGGCTCTTGCCGATAAGAACAGTCTCGATAAGGTGGCTAAGGCTGACCTTATAGGCGCTGGGTTTGTATCAGCTAAACAGCTTGTAAAGGTCCTTGCATGTGGCCAGCTTACAAGAAAGATTGATGTAGAGGCTGACGCATTTTCAAAGACTGCTGCGGCTGCTATTGAGGCAGCAGGTGGAACAGCCATAAAACTTTAATTCAATGAATACTGATAATAGTCAAATTTTCCTGAAGTACGGATTAATCATCGTAGCTGCGGCGATTGTTCTCTATGTAGTTATCAAGAACTGGGAGACACTCAAAAACATCTCGAAGATTGAGGACCTGAGGAAGCGTATCCTTACGACTGTGCTGTTCATAGCAGTATATCGTCTGGGTAGTCATATACTTCTTCCAGGTATAGATGCCGATATGCTGGTAAACCTGCGTCGTCAGACCAGTACGGGTTTGCTCTCACTGCTGGATATGTTTTCCGGTGGTGCATTCTCGAATGCATCTATATTTGCCTTGGGTATTATGCCCTATATCTCGGCTTCTATTGTATTGCAGCTTCTGACGATTGCCGTTCCGAGTTTCCAGAAACTACAGAAGGAAGGTGAAAGCGGTAGAATGAAGATTAATCAATATACCCGTTATCTTACACTGGTCATATTGATTCTTCAAGGTCCGTCCTACCTGCTCAACCTGAAACATCAGATGCTGGGTATCAATCCACCTGTTGACTGGACAACATTCATCGTTACATCTACGATAATACTCGCTGCAGGAAGCTCATTCATCCTATGGTTGGGTGAACGTATTACGGATAAGGGTATCGGTAATGGAGTGTCGTTCATCATTATGGTTGGTATCATCGCCCGTTTCCCGTCAGCGTTTGTACAGGAATTTACGTCCCGTCTTTCGTCTACAGGAGCATCCGGTGGCGGTATGGTCATGTTCCTGTTTGAGATTATCGTTCTTCTTCTGGCTACTGCAGGAACGATTATGCTCGTACAGGGCGTGCGTAGGGTACCTGTCCAGTATGCCAAGCGTATTGAGGGTGGCAGACAGCTCGGAGGTGCACGTCAGTATATACCACTGAAGGTAAATGCCGCCAATGTGATGCCTATCATTTTCGCTCAGGCCATAATGTTTATACCTATCGCCATTCTCGGCACAGGTGAGCAGTCCGGCTTTGCTATGAAACTGATGGATACTGACAGCATTGTATATAATGTGATATATGCTGTGCTTATCATATTGTTTACTCTGTTCTATACGGCGGTTACTGTAAATCCGCAGCAGATGTCAGAGGATCTCAAGAGAAACAATGGTTTTATTCCTGGCGTTAAGCCCGGTAAACCTACAGCTGACTATATTGATACGGTGATGTCGAGAATTACCTGGCCTGGTGCTCTGTTCCTGACTGTTGTCGCCATTATGCCGGCATTTGCCCGTCTGTTCGGCGTGAATCAGGCGTTCGCGCAGTTCTTTGGTGGAACATCGCTTATCATTCTGGTTGGTGTGGTACTTGATACTTTGCAGCAGATTGAGAGTCATCTTCTGATGCGTCATTATGACGGATTGCTGAAAACCGGCCGTATTAAGGGCCGTAACGGTGTGTCAGCATATTAAACTGAAATATGATTTTTCTTAAGACTGAGGAGGAAACAGCACTTTTACGTGAAGCCAACCAGCTGGTTGGAAGGACTCTCGCGGAAGTTGCCAAGCTTATAAAGCCTGGTGTCACTACTGCCTATCTTTCACAGGTAGCTGAGGAGTTTATACGTGATAACGGGGCAACTCCAACCTTTAAGGGCTTTCCCAATCAGGATGGATCTCCTTTCCCGGCAGCTCTCTGTACTTCAGTCAATGATATGGTCATACACGGAATACCGAACGATGAGCCATTGAAAGATGGCGACATCGTATCGGTAGATTGTGGAACATATTTGAATGGCTATTGTGGCGATTCCGCCTATACATTCTGTGTCGGCGAGGTTGCACCTGATGTTCGTCAGTTATTGAAAGTCACAAAGGAGGCATTGTACAAGGGTATTGGGAATGCTGTGGCTGGCAGGCGTCTTGGTGACATCGGCAGTGCTGTTCAAAGTCACTGTGAGGGCTATGGCTACGGGGTCGTACGCGAATTCGTCGGTCATGGCATAGGCAGAGAGATGCACGAGGATCCGGCTGTTCCGAATTATGGAAGGAGAGGAACCGGCACACTTCTTAAAAAGGGGATGTGCATAGCTATCGAGCCTATGATAACTATGGGAAAACGGAATATTGCGATGAAGGAAGATGGTTGGGGTATTGTTACTGTTGATCATAAGCCTGCCGCACATTTCGAGCATACTGTGGCTGTCCTTGCAGGAAAGGCAGAGATACTTTCATCGTTTGATTATATAGACGAAGTCTTGGGAAAAAGAGAGTTTTAATATGGCAAAACAATCCGCAATAGAACAGGATGGGGTCATCGTAGAGTCTTTGTCGAATGCGATGTTCCGCATACGGCTTGAGAACGGACATGAGATTACCGGACATATTTCCGGGAAGATGAGGATGCATTACATCAAGATACTTCCCGGTGATAAGGTAAGAGTGGAAATGTCTCCGTATGACCTTACAAAAGGCAGAATAGTATTTAGGTATAAATAAACAATTTAGATATGAAAGTCAGAGTTTCATTAAAGAAACGTACGGCAGACTGCAAGATAGTCCGCAGAAAAGGCCGTCTTTATGTGATCAACAAGAAAAATCCCAAGATGAAAATGCGTCAGGGATAAGTTCGAGTAAATTAATCAATTGATATATGGCAATAAGAATCGCTGGAGTTGACATCCCACAGAATAAAAGGGGTGAAATCGCTTTAACCTACATTTTTGGTATTGGTCGCAGCAGCTCTATCAAGATTTTGGAGAAGGCTGGTGTTGACAAAGACATCAAGGCTCAGGAATGGACTGATGCTCAGGCAGCAGCCATTCGTGAAGTCATTGCTGCAGAGTATAAGGTAGAAGGTGACCTCCGTAGTGAGGTACAGCTGAACATCAAGCGTTTGATGGATATAGGCTGTTATCGTGGTATCCGTCATCGTAATGGCCTGCCGGTACGCGGTCAGAGCACCAAAAACAACGCCCGTACCCGTAAGGGACGCAAGAAGACTGTCGCTAACAAGAAAAAGGCTACTAAATAATTGAATCATGGCTAAGAAAACTGTTACAACGAAGAAAAGAAACGTGAAGGTTGACGCAATCGGACAGTTGCATGTTCATTCGTCATTCAACAACATTATCGTAACTCTCGCCAATTCAGAAGGACAGGTTATCTCCTGGTCATCTGCCGGTAAGATGGGTTTCCGTGGTTCAAAGAAGAATACTCCGTATGCTGCCCAGATGGCTGCAGAGGATTGTTCAAAGGTCGCTTACGATTTAGGCCTCAGAAAAGTAAAGGCTTACGTGAAGGGCCCTGGAAACGGTCGCGAAGGAGCTATCCGCGCCGTAAATGGAGCTGGTATTGAGGTGATTGAGATTATTGATGTGACCCCGCTGCCACATAATGGCTGCCGTCCACCAAAAAGAAGAAGAGTTTAATTTTTAATCTTGGAAAGAAATGGCTAGATATACTGGACCAAAAACTAGGATCGCCCGTAAGTTCGGTGAGGCAATATATGGTGCTGACAAGCATTTTGAGAATAAGAAGTATCCTCCAGGACAGCATGGAAACGGCCGTCATCACAAGACTTCTGAGTATGGTGTGATGCTTGCTGAGAAGCAGAAGGCCAAATATATGTATGGTGTTTTGGAGAAACAGTTCAGAAACATGTTTGATAAGGCATCAAGGGCAGATGGTATTACTGGTGTGAACCTTCTCCAGTTGCTGGAGTCACGTCTGGACAATGTCGTATTCCGTCTCGGACTTGCTACAAGCCGTGCCGCTGCACGTCAGCTCGTGAGCCATCGTCATATTGTGGTTGATGGAAAGGTCTTGAATATTCCTTCCTATCAGGTGCTTCCCGGCCAGATAGTAGGTGTCCGTGAAAGATCCAAGTCTTTGGAAGTGATAGATGCTGCCTTGGCAGGTTTCAATCACAGCAAGTATCCTTGGATTGAGTGGGATGAGCAGGCTAGGGCCGGCAAGTTCCTTCACAAGCCGGAGCGTGAGGATATTCCTGAGAACATTAAGGAGCAACTGATTGTTGAATTATATTCTAAATAAGTAGATAGATGGCAATATTGGCATTTCAAAAACCAGAGAAGGTTGTTATGGTCGAGGCTGATGCCAAGTATGGCAAGTTCGAGTTCCGACCATTGGAGCCTGGTTTTGGCATTACAATCGGTAATGCTCTCCGCCGTATTCTGCTCTCATCTCTTGAAGGTTTTGCTATCAATACCATAAAAATTGATGGTGTTGAGCATGAGTTCGCGACAGTCCCCGGCGTTAAGGAGGATGTCACGAATATCATTCTGAATCTCAAGCAGGTAAGGTTCAAGCAGATTATTGAGGAAATTGAGAATGAAAAGGTCAGTATAAAGGTTGAGAATACCAAAGAGTTCAAGGCTGGTGATATCAGCAAGTATCTGAACGGCTTTGAGGTTCTTAACCCGGAATTGGTTATATGTCATCTGGATTCAAAGGCAACTATGCAGATTGAGATTTCCATCAATAAGGGACGTGGCTATGTTCCGTCGGATGAAAATAAGGAGTTCTGCACTGATGTAAACACTATTCCCATTGACTCTATCTATACTCCAATCCGTAATGTCAAATATTCTGTTGAGCCTTATCGCGTTGAGCAGAAGACAGATTATGATAAGTTGGTCATTGAGGTGACTACTGACGGGTCCATTCATCCGAAGGAAGCCTTGAAGGAGTCTGCCAAAATCCTGATCTACCACTTCATGCTATTCTCGGACGACAAGATTGCCATTGAGAATGTTGACATTGACGGTAATGATGAGTTTGATGAGGAGGTTCTGCATATGCGTCAGCTGCTCAAGCAGAAGCTTTCGGATCTGAACCTTTCAGTCAGAGCTCTGAATTGCCTGAAGGCGGCAGAGGTAGATACACTCGGTGACCTGGTGCAGTACAATAAGACCGATTTGCTGAAGTTCCGTAATTTCGGAAGGAAATCACTTACTGAGCTTGACGAATTGCTTGAAAGATTGCACTTGTCATTTGGAACCGATATTTCCAAATATAAATTAGATAAAGAATAAAGATGAGACACAATAAGAAATTCAACCACTTAAGCCGTACGGCATCACATAGGAATGCGATGTTGGCCAATATGACTTGTTCCCTTATCGAACATAAGAGAATTACGACCACTTTGGCAAAGGCTAAGGCACTTCGCGTGTATGCTGAACCTATTATCAATAGGGCAAAAAAAGACGATACCAATTCACGTCGTGTAGTTTTCAGTTATCTTCAGAGCAAAGAGGCTGTAACAGAACTCTTCAAGGAGATATCACAGAAAATCGCCGATCGTCCGGGAGGATATCTGCGTATTGTGAAATTGGGAATACGTAAGAGCGATGCTACAGAAATGGCTTTTATAGAGTTCGTTGATTACGATGAGAATATGGCTAAGACTGTAAAGAAGGCCAAGACACGTCGTTCACGCAAGGCTGCTGCTCCGGTAGAGGCTCCAGTTGAGGCTGCTCCAGCGACTGAGGAGGCAAAGGCGGAGTAAAATCACGTTAATAACCAGTAAAAGAAGGGGAAGGTCGGTACTTTCCCCTTTTTTATTGTATTATATAGGTTCCATATATGCTGAATAAATGTTAAAACACGATTTTATGGCAAAATAATGGCATAAAAGTTTGTTTGTGGAGAAAATAAGGCGTAACTTTGCACCCGCTTTCCGAAAGG
>JAKSIX010000030.1 GCA_024398595.1 Bacteroidaceae bacterium
CCCTGCTTGCCAGCCAATTCGCCCTGCTTGCCAGCCAACTCGCCCTGCTTGCCAGCTAACTCGCCCTGCTTGCTAGCGAATTCATCTACTTTGGACAGGACTCCGCTGACGCCGTCATATCTTTCATTCCAATATGCGTACTCGTCATCCTTACCGCTCAATACGGCATCCTCGGCGCAATATACGGACCAGTCGGTGACCAGTTCGGCGACTGCAGGAGCGTTCTCGCTCTCCATATTGTTATTAAGGTATTCCTCAGCTACATCGACAAATTTCTTGCCGGCCTCAAGCTGCTTGTTGATTTTCTGATAGCCGATATACACATTGTTCGTTGCTACTTCGTATTCAGGAGCACTTTTGCCATTCATAATCTTTTCAATGCCGGAAGTCGCACTTTCAATGGCCAGATTAGTATTGTAAGCCTTGGTCTGCAGTGATGCGAAAGTGGTATTTAGCTCGATGAAATCGGGAATTTCCGAGCAGGTCTGGAGAGTCCTTTCCGTAAGCTCGTTCAATCCTGCCATACGATCCTTGAGAAGATCCATAATTTCAATGGTTGACTCACGGAACTCGGTGTCGTTTTTCAGTTTCTCCTCTACTATTGAAAGCTGCGGATCCTCCTTCTGATTATTATAAAGGCTTGCCTTTGCAATGTTGGCAGCGAGTAAATCATCCTGGATGCTGTTTGTTCTGATCAGGCATCCAAAACCGAAACCTACTACAATGGCTACTGTCAAATAGACTACGAAGTTTACCTTCTTAATGAATAACATCATAATATTTAAGTTTTTGGGGTTAATAAAATCTTTTCTGCTGTCCGTTGACTCCGCAAAGTTAGTCCTGTCTGTTGGAACATTCCAAACATATTGTGTTTTTGACATCTGTTTTTGTGAAAATGTGACTTTTTCATTGTGTAAATGTGTTTTTGGTTAACAAATTGTGAATTTGGGAATATAAAAATTAACTTTGCGTTTTATAAAATATAGTGCTGATTGTGAAATTGTGCATCTACATATTGCCTGTTCTTATCACTCTCTACTGGGTAATAAGGATATTTTTCAAATCCAGGGTTGGGAAAATACAGGTATTTATGGCTGTGGGTATGCTTATGGCGGCATTGACTTTATATTATAAGGAGGATACGGCGTCGATGATATTCCCGTTCTTCTACCTTGCCGTGAGGCAAAAGACATCGGTGACTGGAGTCGGCAGGTTTGACTGGTTGGTGCTGTTACCCTCGATTCTGTTTCTTCCATATAACCATTCCATCGTGTTTTATGCATATATTGTGTTGCAGGTGTTGTCCATAATGTCCTTCTCGATAGTGAGCCTTCACAATTACAAGAAAACCGTTGCCGAGAATTTTGTAGATTCAGATATACTGGCCGAGAATCTGGAGCAGATACTGGCTTATATCGCCGCGACTGTTCTGGTCGTATTCGTTATGGTGATAATGCCGGATTTCATATCCTCATACTGGGCGATAATAGGGGTGCTTACACTCTTACTGTCAATGTTGCTGTACCTGATAGGACACTACACGTACAAATTCAACAATGTGGATTTGTTGGCTGATATTGCGTCCGATTCCAGACCTTCTGGAGAAAGCCCGGAAACAGTAGGGGAGCCTTCAGAGCAGAAATTACCTGCCGTTGCGGAAAAAAATCCGGAGATAGAGGAATCTTCCGTTGCAGCCGGACTTTTACAGAGGGTGATAGATGAGAAAATGTATCTTGACCCGACGTTGTCGTTAGTGTCATTGGCATCAAGACTGAACACGAACAGGACTTATCTGTCGAATGAGATCCATTCCGTCTTTCATCAGAATTTCTCGGAATTCATAAATTCCTTACGGATAGAGTATGCTATAGGACTTATGCGTGGTGAGGGTGCAGAAATGAGCGTAAAGGAGATAGCACTAAGTTCGGGTTATAGCCATATCCAGTCATTTTATCGCCATTTTATGGAGATAAAGCAGACCACTCCGAAAATGTGGATAGATCAGAATATTACGAATAATAAAACAGATACGATATGATAGTTTTCATTGCGTCAGTTCTACCTATAGCCTTGTACCTGCTTGTGCTGATGGTTATGGATGGCTTCGCACTTGCGCGCTGGTCAATGGTCGGCAGGTGTACGGCAGTCGGAGTGCTGGCTTGTCTTGTGTTATGGCTTTTGGCAAAAGTGTGGTCGTTCACGGTTGGAGACTTTTCACTGATGCCGTTCTTTGAAGAGTTGCTGAAGGGTCTTCTGCTGGTATATCTGGTTGTGGGCAAGCGCATCCGCTTTATGGCAGAGGCAATAATATACGGTGCGGCCGTAGGTGGCGGCTTTGCCTTATTGGAGAATATTCTCTATATGCTGGCGGCTCCCGATATGCATCTCGCAACCGCGATAGTCCGCGGACTCGGTTCGGCAGTGGTGCATATCGGATGTACGGCCCTGGTTGCCTGTCTGCTGATTCTGCTGGTCAATGGCGGACGCCGCGTATGGCTTATGATCATCGCGGCATATATTCCGGCTGTCATCCTTCATTTCGTTCACAATGAGATACACGTGCCTACCATATACAAGATGGCCGTTATGATTGTTCTGTTCCTGCTGATGTTCCGTCTGTTCTTCAAGATAGGTAACAGCAAGGTGTATAACTGGATAGACCACAGTGTGAGTTACGATGTGCAGACATTGTCCGCAATACGTCGCGGCGAATTCTCATTGACAAAGGCAGGGGAGTATCTTCTTGGAATGAAGAGTCAGTTCCAGCCGGAGGTATTCTTCGATATGCTGTGCTATGTCCAGACGTATCTTGAAATTAAGATTGAGAAACAGAGTCTGATGCTGCTGTACGACTCAGGGTTCAAGGACGGGGAATTTGACAGGAAGTATGCGGTGCACAATGAGAAGAAGATTGAACTTGAGGCTTTGAAAAAGAATATCGGCAAAACCGGAATGTCTGTGCTTTCTCCTCTCGTTCAGGACGAGATTTGATAATTATCGCCACAAGATATATTGTATGTAGGGCAAAGTTGGGCATCAGGGCCTGATTTTGCCTCTGTGTGTGTTGGATTGATGGTTAATTTGACTTAATTTTGCACATTATTAAAAATAAGGCGAATTCTAATTATTAATAACTTTTCAATTATGTGGTTAATTGATTCATCAATCGGACGTAAGGTGGTGATGAGCGTGACCGGTGCCGCGCTTGTCTTTTTCCTGACATTCCACATGGCAATGAACTGCGCGGCCCTTTTCTCGGCCGATGCATACAATGCCGTATGTGAATTCCTGGGAGCCAACTGGTATGCACTGGTGGGTACGGTAGGACTGGCAGCTCTGGTCCTGATTCACTTCATCTATGCTTTCTGGCTGACATTCCAGAACAGGAAGGCTCGTGGCGCACAGCGTTATGCCGTTACAGAGAAGCCATCTACAGTAGAGTGGGCATCGCAGAATATGCTCGTCCTCGGTATCATTGTCATTGTAGGTCTCGGTCTGCATCTGTTGAACTTCTGGTCAAAGATGCAGCTTCAGGAGATTCTGGGTTCTCAGGCAATTGTTGATGGAAAGGCCGTTTCACCGACAGATGGTGCAGCTCTTATCCAATACACTTTCTCACAGTGGTATTATGTGGTGCTGTACTGCATCTGGCTGTTTGCACTCTGGTTCCATCTGACACACGGAATCTGGAGTGCTATCCAGACTCTCGGCTGGAGCGGCAAGGTATGGCACAGACGCTGGCAGGTGATAGGAAACATCTATGCCACTCTGCTCGTACTTGGTTTTGCCAGTGTGATGTTCCTTTATTTCGGCAAGAGCCTGATGGCTTAATAATCAATCAGAAAAATCATTTATTATGGCAACGATAAATTCAAAGATTCCGGAAGGCCCGTTGGCTGAGAAATGGTCCAACTACAAGGCTCATCAGAAACTTGTCAATCCGGCAAACAAGCGTAAGCTCGACATCATCGTGGTAGGTTCAGGTCTTGCAGGCGCATCGGCAGCCGCTACTCTTGGTGACCTCGGTTTCAAGGTAAAGTGTTTCTGTATTCAGGATTCACCGCGCCGTGCCCACTCAATTGCGGCTCAGGGCGGCATCAATGCTGCAAAGAACTATCAGAACGACGGCGACTCCGTATATCGTCTTTTCTACGATACAATCAAGGGCGGTGACTACCGTTCACGTGAGGCCAATGTATATCGTCTGGCTGAGGTGTCCAACAATATCATTGACCAGTGTGTTGCCCAGGGCGTTCCTTTCGCACGTGAGTACGGCGGAACTCTGGCCAACCGCTCATTCGGTGGCGCACAGGTGTCGCGTACGTTCTATGCCCGTGGCCAAACCGGTCAGCAGCTGCTTCTCGGTGCCTATTCGGCATTGAGCTATCAGGTACATCAGGGCAATGTAGAGCTGTTCACACGCTGTGAAATGCTGGATCTCGTACTTATCAAGGACGAGAACGGTCAGGAGCGTGCCCGAGGTATCATATACCGTGACCTTGTGACCGGTGAAATCAAGCGTTGCTCGGCTCACGCAGTTGTTATCGGTACCGGCGGTTACGGAAACACCTATTTCCTGTCAACCAATGCTATGGCCTGCAACGGAAGTGCTGCCATGCAGTGCTACCGCAAGGGTGCCTGGTTCGCCAATCCGGCTTTTGCACAGATTCACCCGACATGTATCCCGGTTCACGGTGACAAGCAGTCCAAGCTGACACTGATGTCAGAGTCTCTGCGTAACGATGGCCGTATCTGGGTTCCTAAGAAGCTGGAGGATGCCAAGAAGCTTCAGGCCGGTACTCTGAATCCTAACGATATACCTGATGAGGACCGCGACTTCTATCTGGAGCGCCGCTATCCGGCATTCGGTAATCTGGTTCCGCGTGATGTGGCCAGCCGTGCCGCCAAAGAGCGTTGTGACAAGGGCTTCGGTGTGAACAACACAGGTCTTGCCGTATTCCTTGATTTCAAGTATGCTATCCAGCGTCTTGGCAAGCAGGTGGTTGCTGACAAGTACGGCAACCTGTTCGATATGTACAAGGAGATTACCGATGTTGATCCGTACGAGAACCCGATGATGATATTCCCGGCTATCCACTACACAATGGGTGGTATCTGGGTTGACTACGAACTGGAGACATCCATCCCGGGTCTGTTCGCGATAGGCGAGTGCAACTTCTCGGATCATGGTGCAAACCGTCTGGGCGCATCCGCATTGATGCAGGGTCTTGCCGACGGTTACTTTGTTCTTCCATATACTATTCAGAATTATCTGGCCGACCAGATTCAGGTTCCGCGCTTCAGTACTGACCGTCCTGAGTTTGATGCGGCAGAAAAGGCTGTCAAGGATAAGATTGCAAGGATTATGGGTATTGGCGGCAAGCGTTCTGTGGATTCCATCCATAAGGAACTTGGTCATATCATGTGGGAGTACGTAGGTATGGGCCGTACGGAGGAGTCTCTGAAGACTGCTCTCAAAAAGCTCGATGAATTGGAGAAAGTCTATTGGCAGGATCTTCGCGTTCCTGGAATTCCTACTACGCTCAATGTTGAGCTTGAGAAGGCTCTCCGTCTGCTTGACTTCATTGAGATAGGCAAGCTTATGGCGTACGACGGTCTGAACCGTGAGGAGTCCTGCGGCGGTCACTTCCGCGAGGAACATCAGACTCCGGAGGGTGAGGCTCTCCGTCACGATGAACAGTTCTCGTACGTGGCTTGCTGGGAGTACAAGGGAGAAGGCAAGGAACCTGAGCTGCTCAAGGAGCCTCTGAACTATGAGTATATTAAGGTACAGACCCGTAATTACAAGAATTGATAAACAGCATCACTATGGATAAGAATATTAGTTTTACTTTGAAAGTATGGCGTCAGAGAGGCCCGAAGGAGAAGGGCGGTTTTGTCAGCTATCAGATGAAGGATATTCCTACAGACACCTCTTTCCTTGAGATGCTGGATATCCTTAATGAGGATTTGATAAACAAGGGCGAAGAGCCTATCGTATTTGATCACGACTGCCGTGAGGGTATCTGCGGTATGTGTTCGCTCTATGTGAACGGTCATCCGCACGGCCCTGCCACAGGTGCTACCACATGCCAGCTTTATATGCGCCGTTTCAAGGATGGCGATACCATTACGGTTGAGCCTTGGCGTTCGGCCGGTTTCCCGATAATCAGGGACCTTATGGTGGACCGTAGCGCATACGACAAGATTATGCAGGCCGGCGGTTACGTATCAATCAATACAGGTGGTGTACCTGATGCAAACTCAACTCCTATCTCTAAGGAGAAGGCCGATTTGGCTATGGACGCAGCATCCTGCATAGGTTGCGGTGCCTGTGTGGCAGCCTGCAAGAACGGTTCTGCTATGCTGTTCGTCAGTGCCAAGGTAAGTCAGCTGGCTCTTCTGCCGCAGGGTAAGGTTGAGGCCGCGCGCCGTGCGAAGGCTATGCTCTCCAAAATGGATGAACTTGGCTTCGGTAACTGCACCAACACCCGTGCCTGTGAGGCTGAGTGCCCGAAGTGCGTTTCCATCAGCAACATTGCCCGTTTGAACCGTGAGTTCATCAAGGCCAAGCTGAAAGACTGAAACGTGTGTCACATTATTGATAAGCGAGCCCTGGAGTATTCTGGGGCTTGTTTATTCTGATACAGATTATGAAGAAAGTCAAAATTACAGTGATAAGGAAGGCGTGTTATCCCGATCTGATGGAACTGTATGAGAATCCCATTGAGCACGCCTGCGATTTATGCGAGGGACAGGAGTTCATCTCGTCAGATGCCCAGTGTCCCGAAGGTTTCTGCGAGAGCGCGTGGGAGGTTATGAGACCGTTTGTTGAAGAACTTGCTGCCGGTGGCGGCAATTTCTACGATGGTTGGATGAAAAATCCAAATTCAGCAATGCTCTCGTGCAATGACGGCTTCCGTCCTGTCAGCTTTCTTGTTGAGACTATAGATCAGCAGGTGTAGAGGCTGCCGGGGTGGGAGTGTACCAGACCTTTCATTTCAAGTTCCAGGAGAATGGACAGCATCTCGCCTACGGGGATATTGCAGTCAACGACCAGTGTGTTGAGCTGTACACCCTTAATATCTTTATTAAGCCGTTCCATAACCTTTTGCTGACCGGGTGTCAGGTCGGGGAATAACTCACGCTGGACAGGTTCCGGAGGCTTTGCATCGCTCCATCCCATATCTTTTATGAGGTCGTTGGCTGACTGAATCAGGCCGGCACGGTTGTTTCGGATAAGTTCGTTGCATCCGGCGGAAGTGTCACGTCCTACTTCTCCAGGGAAGGTGAAGCAGGCACGGCAATAGTCTTCGGCTAAACGGGCTGTAATCAGCGAGCCTCCCTTGTCGCCAGATTCTACCACCACTACTGCGTCTGCCATACCTGCTACAATACGGTTCCGCTGTATGAAATTCTGTTTGAAAGGTGTTGTCCCGCTCATAAATTCTGTGAGCAGTCCTCCATTTGACAGCATTTGTCCGGCTATGTTGCGGTGTGCGGCAGGATATATTTTGTCAAGTCCGTGGGCGAGTACGCCTACGGTGGGCAGATTGTTCTCCATTGCCGACTTGTGTGCCGAGACATCTATACCGAATGCCAGTCCGCTGATAATCAGTGTATCCGGACATTTTACGGACAAATCCCTGACAAGCCGTTCTGTGAGTTGGCGGCCATAGATTGTTGCTTTTCTGGTTCCGACAATTGCCACACAGTGAAGGGGGTTGGGATTCATATTTCCCAATGCAAACAGTACCAGTGGTGCGTCACTGCATTCACGCAGGCGCACGGGGTAGTCATTGTCCTCAAAAGTCAGGCATCTGATGCTGTGGTCTCTTATGAACTGGAGTTCTCTTTCAGCTGCAAAAAGAGACCCGGAGTCATCCAACGCCTCAATGAGACGTTGTGTGACTCCGGGTATTATGTCGCTCAGATTCCTGTAACTCCTGAAGATTTCTAAGGCGCTGCCTGTCTGCTCGTAGAGCACTTTGGCCTTTGCAGGACCGATTCCCTCTATTTTGTTGAGGGTAAGCAGCGCCGTAAGTTCATCTTTCGGTGCTATCACATTACAGGGTATCTATCGTGTCCTGATATTTTGCAAATTCAAGATCTGTTGCTGCCTTTGCCTTCATTGAAGCATCAGCCGCGATGGATTTTTTAAGGTTATCCTTTACGCTACCTGCATCGTTTGTACGCGCTGCGATGATGGCTTTAAGGTAGTATGTATTTGCAGTAGGCTCACCGATAGCATTGAGAACTTTGGTGGCATTTGTATAATCCTTGTTCAGGACATATGCCAGTGCCTCTGATTCGGTATTGCTGCCTTTCAGAGTCTCGATGGCACGTGCATACTGACCAAGTGCTATGTAGCTTGCTCCAAGAGCTTCCTTGTTCTCCTTGCTGTCGCCACCCTTTGACAGATGGTTCTGTGCCTCAGCTACCTTACCCTGTGCAAGAAGCATATTTGAAAGGTTTGTATGTATTTCAGGGGCATTGGCATTCAGTGCCAGAGCCTTATGGTACATCTGGTGGGCAGTCTCGTAATCGCCTGCCTCAAAAGCTATGATACCGAGGTCGTTGAATGCACGGTAATCGTTAGGGTAAATCTGTGAGGTCGCTGTATAGACCTTTGCCTTATCACCGGTCCTGTCAAATAATGTGGCTGCATACAGAAGTTCATTGCAACTGAGTGATCTTGGGTCAGACTTGTAGGTTTCCAAGATTTCCTCATCGCTACGGCCTATA
Source organism: Bacteroidaceae bacterium (assembly GCA_024398595.1). Taxonomy (GTDB): domain Bacteria; phylum Bacteroidota; class Bacteroidia; order Bacteroidales; family Bacteroidaceae; genus Colenecus. The sequence goes on from JAKSIX010000030.1 coordinate 8,746, forward strand.
ATCTGATAGTTCAGAGTCAGACGCGCGCGACGCAGTTGCGGGAGTATTTCGTCTGCCAGCTCTGCATAGACAGATGACAGATTTTTGATTTCCTGTTCTCTGCGCTCAGGGTCTGTGTACATGGAGAGTACGCGAAGAATCAGGTCCTTATCCTGCAGATTTGATTTTTCAACGAGCTTCTGGAAACCGTCCCAGTCCTCAGCAGTATATTTGGAGTCAAGCTGTGTATTGAACTTGCTGCTTTTCATCTCTTTCTTGATGTACTGCATTGCGTTCTTTTCACGCTGTCCTGCCAGTCTTTCGTTCAGTGTTATACCGCCGTCGGGCGAGGCGTATGCGGAGACTTCCAGATTGTCCACATTGTAGTTTTTGGTGTCATTGGCGAAAAGATTGATGTATTCCTTGAATGTTTTCATGTCATCGCTCTTTTTCTGGTCTGCACGGACATTTGACTGCTGTATTGCAAACATGATGTTGGCCTCCTGAGCCTCTTTGATAATGCGCTGATAGGCATCTTCAGAGACGGCACTGTTGGCGTTTGCAGATGTGCTCCTGTACAGGTCCTCTGTTGAAATTACGCCATCGGCAATCTTGATGGCCGGAATCTCAACTGCCTTACCCTTGACTGTGGCATCGAATGTCATGAACAATTCGGATTTTGCCATTTCAGGCTGATACGGGAACGAGAATTTGATGTTGAAGGCATATCCTTCCTTTTTCTTTACAACTATATTGTTGTCAACAATCTTCTCGCCCTGGAATGTCATGGCATTGCCCTTTGCCGAGCCATCTTGCCATTTGAGGACTGGTGTTACGGTAACAACAGCTTTTTTCTGGAAATATTTTTCCGGAAATATACCGTTTATTGTTACAGGAACTTGCCCTCCGATTTCCTCAAGAACCTGAGGTGTTACGGTAAAGGCATCATCTGATAATGTCATGTTTGCCTTACATGACGCTATGAGCAGCAAACCTGCGCTCAAGATAGCAAAACGAAATGTTTTAATCATATCTGTTGTTTTAAAGTTGATAATCGTGCGATGTTAACCATCCGTATGCAAAAATATATAAAGTATTTAGAATCTGTTTTAAAATGTCCGATTAAAAATTTCATTTCCTTGCTTTATTTCATGGAATTCCTTGGATGATGTGCTATAATTTCTTCTCTCAGCCGGCTTCGGTCTATATGTGTGTATATCTCGGTGGTTGCTATCTTCTCGTGTCCGAGCATACACTGGATAGCTCTGAGATTCGCCCCTCCTTCCAGTAAATGTGTCGCGAACGAGTGCCTGAAAGTGTGCGGACTGACGTTTTTGCTTATACCGGCCATTCTGGTATACCGTTTCACAATGTTGAAAATCATGATTCTGCTGAGTGGCATTCCTGTGCGATAGCTGATGAAGAGAAAATCCTCATATCCTTTTCTGACATTGATATGGCATCTGTCTTCGAAATAGAGTTCTATCTCTTTTACAGCCTTTCCGGATATAGGTACGAGTCTCTGCTTGCTGCCCTTGCCGGTAACTTTTATGAATCCCTCTTGCAGGTACAGTTCCGAGATACGCAGTCCGCACAGTTCGGATACACGCAGTCCGCAGCTGTACAGCGTTTCCAGAATAGCCCTGTTGCGCTGTCCGTCCGGGGCCGTCCGGTCAATGGAGACGATGGTACGGTCTATCTCATCTACAGTAAGGACTTCCGGCAGGTGAAATCCTATTTTCGGCAATTCTATCATTTCGCTTGGATTGCCGCTGATCCGACCGTCCATTACAAGAAACTGGAAGAAGGCTCTGATGCCGGATATTATGCGCCCTTGCGAACGGGCGGAGATTCCTATGTCTGATAGTGTCGCTACGAACGTATGCAGGGTGTCCGTATTGACGGATTCCAGACTTACAGACTCTCCTTCAAGGTAAGACAGCAGTTTTGACACATCGTCCGTATAGGCCTGAATGGTATTTGGCGAAAGCGATTTCTCAAGCATCAGGTATTGCCTGAATTCCCTGATTACCGAAGGCTCTGTATTCTCATTCATAGCGGAATCCAAAAAACAACTATCTTTGCAGAGTGGCTTTTGCGACAGTCCAAAGATACAGGTTTATGGCAAGTCTGCAAAGCCGTGCATGGAATTAATGGTTGGAATCCGGAGGAACTTGGATAAATGGCAGAGCTTGGAACGGGTTATACAGGCGAGGAGGCGATAGAAGAGTATATCAGCACCCACATAGAGCCTGAGGGTAAGATACTCTCTGAGCTGTATCGTGCGACGAATCTGCGGCTTCTGAATCCGAGAATGGCATCCGGACATATCCAGGGACGCATTCTTAAGATGCTGACCGGTATGATACGCCCTTCGGCGGTTCTGGAGATAGGTACATTTACCGGTTATTCCGCCATCTGTATTGCTGAGGGTGTGCAGGAAGGTGGGGTAGTGCATACGGTGGAATGCAACGATGAGCAGGAGGATTTCATACGCAGCTGGATTGGGCGTTCCGGCTATGGTGACAGGATAAAGCTTCATATAGGCGATGCACTGAAGGTGGTTCCTGAAATGGGGCTTGTGTTCGATATGGTCTTTATTGACGGGGAGAAGCGCGAGTATCCCGACTATCTGACTATGGTGTTGGATTATGTGCGTCCGGGTGGGTACATTATTGCGGACAATACATTGTGGGACGGGCACGTGGCTGACAGTGCGTACGACAGGGATGCCCAGACAATTGCAATCAGGGCCTTCAACGATATGGCCGCAGCTACCGGATGTCTTGAGACTGTGATGATTCCTGTCCGTGACGGATTGACTGTTATGAGAAAAAAATGAGATTGATATGAATGATACAAGACAACAGAAAATATCCCGGCTTATACAGAAGGAGCTGAGTGAACTGTTCCTGAAGCAGACCAAACTCACAAAGGGTATGCTGGTAAGTGTCAGTGGGGTGAAGGTGAGCAGTGACATGCAGATAGCCAGTGTATATCTGAGTGTGTTCCCGTCGGGGAATGCCTCGGAGATAGTAAAGAACGTGAATGACAATGTGAAGCAGATACGCTATGATCTTGGTCAGAAAGTAAGATTCCAGCTACGGGTCATTCCTGAGCTGCGCTTTTTCCTGGATGATTCACTTGACTATATGGCTCACATTGACGAACTTCTAAAAAAGTGACTGTTTGAATTTTCCGTTATTCATAGCCAGAAGGTATCTCTTTGCCGGAAAATCGGCAAATGTCATCAATGTGATTTCCGGCATCACCATAGCCGGAATAGCTTTGGCATCGATGGCTATGATATGTACGCTGTCGGTCTTCAATGGCTTTCGCGGGCTGATGGCATCGCTGTTCACGGGCTTTGACCCGGATATCAGGATAACGGCTGTACACGGCAAGGTGTTTGATCCGGAGTCCGGCGATGTCGCACGGGTAGGCGATATGACGTTTGTGGAATCTGTCACATACGTTCTGGAGGATCAGGCTTTGGCAAAATATAAGAGTTCCCAGCAGATTGTCACTGTTAAGGGAGTGGAGAGCAATTTTAGAGAAGTCTATGACCTTGAGGGCATATTGTCGGGTTCCGGCCAGCTCATTTTGAGTGATGAGGTGTGTGAATATGGTATTATGGGAATAGGGTTGATGCACAGGCTTGACTGCGGAGTTCAGCCGGTGTCGCCTGTCGGACTGTATGCACCGATACGTGGCTCAAAGATCAATATGTCCAATCCTGCAGCCAATTTTACGGTGGAGCATTTTTACTCTCCGGGTGTGGTGTTTCAGGTCAGCCAGCCGCAATACGATGATAATTATGTCATTGTGCCTATGACGCTGGCGCGCAGGCTGTTCGGATATGACAGTGCGGTATCTGCCGTTGATATACGTCTGTCAGCATCCTTTTCCAAGAATAAGGCGAAGAAAGAGCTAAAGGCTATGTTGGGTGGGAATTTTTGTGTTCAGGACAGATATGAGCAGCAGGCCGATGTATTCAAGGTTATCAGGCTTGAGAAATTCATATCCTACCTGTTCCTGTCATTCATATTGCTGATAGCCTGTTTCAATATCATAGGCTCTCTCGTGATGCTGATATTGGAGAAAAGGAACGACAGCTCGGTACTGGTAAGTCTGGGGCTTGCACAGGAATCGGTAGGAAGAATTTTTGTCCTGGATGGTCTGCTAATATCAGTGACTGGAGCCGGTATCGGCCTTCTCATCGGAGTTTTGCTGGCTCTTGCCCAGCAGTATTTCGGTTTTATTCCGCTGGGATCCAATGGCGGATTCGTAGTCGATTACTACCCTGTAAGCGTAAAACTGACAGACGTATTGGCTGTATTGCTTACAGTGACTGTCGTAACTCTGATAACACTTATCCCAATCAGGAATGTGGCTGTCAGATACAGATTGTCTCAGCTTTGATTGATTCGTTGAGGAATTTTGTCGCGGCAGGTAGGAATGTCTCCACAGATTCTGTGGTGAGATATCTGCAACTGCCGCCTTTAGTGCACTTGCCGTCAATCTCGGTGTGTCTTTTCAGATAGTCCTGCAGTGATACCGCTACATACTCTCCCTGGCTTATGATATTGATATTCTCAGGGACATATTTCCTGATTTTATTGAGCAGGAGAGGGTAGTGTGTACAGCCAAGCACTATGGTATCTATCTCCGGATCCTTGTCAAGAAGGTGACTGATGTGTTTGCTGACGAAATAGTCTGCGCCGTCAGACTGGTATTCTCCGGATTCAACCAGTGGAACCCAGATAGGACATGCCTCACCGCTTACCTTGATGTCGGGATACAGCTTGTATATTTCCATCGGGTAAGACATTGACTTTATCGTTCCCGGTGTTGCCAGGATACCCACGTGTCGGTTTTGGGTGATATTGCCTATTGCCTCCACGGTAGGACGTATTATTCCAAGGACACGGCGGTGCTCGTCAAGCTGGGGTATGTCATTTACCTGTATGCTTTTCAATGCCTTTGCCGAGGCTGTGTTGCATGCCAGTATGACAAGGTGACATCCCATCTGGAACAACTGCTCCACGCATTGCGAAGTGTATTCATATACAACCTCGAAGGAGCGTGTTCCGTATGGCGTTCTGGCATTATCACCCAAATACAGATAATCATATTCCGGCAGGAGCCGTCTTATCTGTGTCAGTATTGTCAGTCCGCCGTATCCGGAATCAAATACGCCGATAGGCCCGGATTCATCCGGGAACGAGGCATGTCTCATTTATCAGTTGATGCCGAGTTTAGCCTTCACAAGCGGTGTCACGTCTGTAGTGGCAGTCTTGCTGACATAAGGTACAACTCCGTCTGCAGTGTCGAATATGCAGGTATAGCCACCTTCATCGCCTACTTCCTGAATAGCTTTCAGAACCTTGGTAGTGATGGATTCCATCTTCTCCTGAGATACCTTATTAAGGTTGACTTGGCTGTCCTGAGCGAACTGCTGCATCTTACTGTAAAGGTCCTCCAGTTCCTGTTCGCGACGTTGTTTGATATTATCCGGCAGTGTCTCGGCCTGTGACTGATAATCCTCGCTCTTCTTTGCCAGTTCTTCCTGGAGATAGTTGAACTCGTCCTGATATTGTTTTTGAAGGTTCTGCAGGTCAGTCTGTGCCTGAATGTAGTCCGGCAGGAGCTGTATGATTGAACCTGAATCAACATTACCGAATTTCTGTGCGAAAATGCAAAGCGGTGCAAGCAGAAGCACCATCATCATTACTTTCTTCATATTATTAATAATTAGTTGTTGTCCGTTTTGAAGTGCTGTTACAAAAGTAACCAATAATTCTGTTAATATCCCATTTTCTCAAGGACTTCGTTACTGATATCAATCTTGGGCGATGCGTAAATCATACTGCCGGCCGATGCCCTGTCAACGACGACGGAATAGCCCTTTGACTCACTGATGGTCTTGACGGCCTCATATATCTCATCCTGAATAGGAGCCATCAGACTCTCGCGTTTCTTGTACAGCTCGCCTTCCGGGCCGAAGTACTGTCTTTTCAGTTCGCTTGCCGACTTCTCCTTTTCCACTATTTCCTCTTCCTTCTTCTTCTTCTGTTCATCAGACAGGAAGAGCGCTTCGCTCTGATAGTTCTTGTAAAGTGTCTCGGCCTCCTGTGATATTGCCTCAACCTCAGCCTGCCATCTCTTTGACAACTGGTTAAGCTGTTCGTTTGCACGCTCGTATGCCGGTATCTTGCCTAAGATGTACTCCATGTCAATAAGCGCGAATTTCTGTGCGCCGGCCGATAGGGCAAGCATACACATAACTGTGAGAATTGTAGAGAACTTTTTCATACCAATGCAATTTAAAGATTACACTTGTTTGATTGATAATTTGTGGAAAGGATTAAAACTCCTGTCCCAATATGAAGTGGATCTGACTGCCGCCATAGTCTCTGGAACCATAGACAGGATCAAATCCGTAGGCCCAGTCAAGTCCCATCATTCCAATCATAGGCAGGAATACGCGGACGCCCACTCCGGCTGATTTCTTCATATCAAACGGGTTGAACTGCTTGACGTTAGTCCAAGCGTTACCTCCTTCCATAAAGGCCAGGGCATATATGGTGGTCGATGTTTCCATCATAAGCGGGTATCGCAGCTCTGCGGTGAGCCTGGAGTATGCATAGCCTTCGCCTGTAGGTGTAAGACTTCCGTTCTGATATCCACGCAGTCCGACAATCTCGGTAGCGTATGCGTATGAGGCACCGCTCATTCCGTCACCACCTACGGTAAATGTCTCAAACGGTGAGCGCTTGTACCTATTGTATGATCCGAGAAGTCCGAACTCGGCACGTGTCATCAGCACCAGACACTTCTGTCCGCTGGTAAGTGCCGTGTATGTCTTGAACTTGAATTTCCACTTGTTGTATTCAATCCATTTGTGTTTCTGCTCAAGTTCCTGCTGGTATGTGGCTGAAGTCGGATCATTTGCCAGATGCTCGTAATCGACGCCGTCGAACAATGAATAAGGAGGTGTCAGAGATACGCTCAGAGAGAAATCGGATCCGACTCTCGGGAAAATGCTGTTGTCGGTCGTATTCCTTCCCAATGTAAGGTTAAGGTTCAGATTGTTGCAGGAACCGTTATTTATAAGGAAGTACGACCAGTCCTTAAGATTATATCTGGTGTATGACAGCTCACTGTAGAAGGTGAAATAGTCATCCGGCCAGTGCAGTCTTGTTCCCCATCCTACAGATGCTCCAAACAGTTTGATGTATTTGTCAGGATCGTAATATGCATCGTAGTTGTTGTAGTTACCGTAGTTACCGTAACTTCCGTAACCGTACATATACTGGTAGTAGTTGTTGTAGTAGCTGGAATTGTAGTATGTGTCGCTGATATCTGTCTGCTTCGAGAAGAACATATTTACTGACAATGAGTTAGGTCGGCTGCCACCAAGCCATGGCTCAAAGAATGACACACTGTAGGACTGGTAGTAGCTTCCGTTGGTCTGTCCGCTGATGGAGAAGGTCTGGCCATCGCCCTGGGGCAGCAGGAAACGTCGGTTGTCGCTCTTGTGGAACAGGTTGTACATTGAGAAGTTAGTGAACTTGAGAGCAACACGTCCTATAAGTCCTGTCTGTCCCCATCCTGCCGACAGCTCTATCTGGTCATTTGATTTTGATTCCAGATTCCAGTCTATGTCAACCGTTCCGTCTGTCAGGTTAGGCTTGACCTGCGGATCAATCTTCTCAGGATCGAAATGTCCCATCTGGGCCAGCTGGCGGTAGGATCTCTCCAAAGCGTCCCTTGAGAACAGGTCACCGGGGCGTGTGTAGAGCTCACGTCTTACCACATTCTCATATACTCGGTCATTGCCATATATATTTACATGGTTGATTGAAGCCTGTGGTCCTTCTGCTATACGCATCTCAAGGTCAATGCTATCCTCCGTCACATTAACCTCGACAGGCTGGAGATCGCAGAATACATATCCATTATTGTAATACAGGTTGCCTACGGCATCATCGTCTGACGAGAGTCGTTCATTAAGTTTCTTCTGGTTATATACATCACCGGATTTCATCTGAAGCAGTTCCGCCAGAACATCGCTGTTATATACGGTGTTACCGATCCATTTGATGTTCCTCAGGTAATATTTGCCACCTTCATCGAAGGTCAGGTATATGTCAACGGTGTTGTTCTCCTGGTTTATGGCTACGCTGTCCCTGACAATATATGCATCTCTGAATCCCAACTCACCGTATTTGGACATTATATTTTCCTTGTCCTTCTCGTACTCCTTGTCTACGAATTTCTTTGTGCGCAGCAATTCTATCAGCCTGCCTTTTTCGTTGGTTTTCTTCATGAGTTTCCTGATATCCTTGTCTGTAAGCATTGAATTGCCTTCAAGGTATATCCTGTTCACCCTGACCTTCTCTTTCTTGTCAATGTAGATATCAACCGTGACTGTGTTCTCACCATTGTTATCATCATGCTGCAAAATGTTTACCTCGGCATTCTTGAACCCCTTGTCATCGTAATATTTCTTGATGATGCGCTCTGAACGGTCAAGTATATTAGGGGTGATATGACCGCCTTTGATTATTCCGATTTTCTCGTCCAAATCGTCCGATTCTCCCTTCTTGAGTCCGTGAAATTCAACCTTTGATACCTTGGGACGCAGCGTTAGAGCGATGTTGAGATATATTCTGTTGCCTATGATTTTGGTTGCTGAAATGCTTACATACGAGAACATTCCGTGTTTCCAGTATCTTTTGACCACATCGGATATATCATCGCCGGGGACTTTTATTTTCTGGCCTATGGTCAGTCCTGACAGATTGATAAGTACCTGGTGGTCGTATTCATCCACGCCCGATACGGTTATTCCGGCAATTTCATACTTCTGCGGTGTTCCGGCATAGAGTATGGTAGGGTTGTAAATCACTTTCTCACCGTCCTCTGTGTCGTACTGTACCTGTTGCTCCGTGCCTGTGTATCCCTGTGCGTGAATGTCAGGTATGCCGAAGGTGGAACTGCACAGCAGTGTTCCCAGCACGCATATTGTCTTTAATCTGTCAATCATCATTACTGCTCACTTTTTTGGAGTGCCCCATCGGTTATCTGGCTGCTTGTCAGGCCATATCGCCTTTCCCTCTGCTGATAGTTGTATATGGCCCTGCATAATTCCTCCCTATTGAAATCAGGCCATAATATGTCAGTAAAGTACAGTTCCGAATATGCTGCCTGCCACATCAGATAATTGCTCAGACGCATTTCGCCACTGGTCCTGATTATCAGGTCGGGATCCGGCATGAAATTGGTCTCCAGTCTGGATGCGATGAGATTTTCATCTATTTCTCCGGGGCTGACAAGTCCCTTCATTACATCGTTTGCGATATTCTTCATGGCTTTGGTTATCTCCCATCTGGATGAGTAGCTCAATGCTATAACCACATCGGAGCGCGTATTGTTCTTTGTGTTTTCAAGACTCTTCTTCAGCCTGTTACTGACTATGTACGGCAGTCTGTCCATATCACCTATTATCCTCAACCGGACGTTGTTCTTCATTAGGATTTCTTCTTTCATGTTCTGGAGAATCAGATCCATCAGAAGTTTTATTTCCTTTTCCGGACGTTTCCAGTTCTCTGTGGAGAATGTGTATAGTGTAATATATCTGATACCGAGACTGACAGCATCTTCGACGATTTTCCATACAGTCTTGACACCTGCCACGTGTCCTTCCGAGCGTTCCAGCCCGCGTGCCTGTGCCCATCTTCCGTTGCCATCCATGATTATGGCTACGTGGGTTGGAATCCTGTTTTTGTCAATTTTGTCCTCGTACAGCATATCTTTCTCAGTTTTAATTGCAGTCGCACGGTTTCGCGAAGATATCGTATGTTACCGTCAGCATGGTATAGCAGTAACTGTCCTTATTCTTCATGAATCCGCTTTTTATCTGGAACGGGTCTTCTCCGGCCTGGCTTGTCACGTCAAGTCTGTCCGACGTGCTGAAGCGCATAGTCCATTCTATACCCAGATTCAGTCTTTCAGCCAACTTGTATTTCAGTCCTATACCTATGGGAAAATTGGCGGCGAAATCGTTATTCGCGGGTTTGGGGGCGTATGTAAGTCCGATTCCGACCAGATAGTATGGAACCAGTCTGTGGCAGTCATTGTAGGTAGTCGTGCCGTATGCCAGGAAATTACCCTCGAACTGTACTCCGAAATCGATAATCTTACGGCTGAATGTAATCTCCTCAGGAAATGTCCTGTCCTTAATGTTTACGGTACTGCCTGATATTCCGGCCATCGTAAGGTCTCCCTTTATGGCGAATCTTGGGTTGAATATGTATCTGGCCACGATACCTGCCATGAAATTGCTGTTCCTGTAGAATGTCCGGTTGGCATCGCCCATATAGAAACTGATACCTGTTGCAGCACCTATCTCCATCCGATACTCAGTATCATCCTGAGCGTGAATGGCGTTTGTCAGCAGGGCCGGCGCCAGCATCAGTATCATAAGGGTCTTACGCATAACCGTCATTTGTGAAGTCTGTTGATGTATCCCCTCCAGACTCCGCGTGAGTCGGATGACATGAGCCATATGGAGTTGTCCGTACAGGTGGCGAAGCAGAATGGCAGGTCAGTGCCTCTGTATGCTTCAGGAATCTGCATGAAGTTATTCCAAGTGTTGTAAGTCTCGACGATGGACTTGCATTCCCTCCATGATATTCCGTTATCACGTGATTCGAAGAAGTTTTGCATGGCACCTCCGAATGAGTAGAGTCTGCTGTCGTACAGTATTGTAGCCAGATTGCTGAATGCCGGACACTTCAGGTTATGGTCTTCTGACGGTAAGATTTGTGACCATTTGCCTTCGGTGGAAAGTTTGGTCCATATCAGTGTTTCTTTGTTCTCTGAATCGGTTCCTGTGATGATATATCTCAGGATGTCCCTGTTTGTAGCAAGGTTATAGCAGATACCGTTGAGATTCTTCACAGGGAATTCCGATGGCACTTTCTGAATCCCGGACCATTGTACCAGATTGGCGGATGAGACAATCCGTCCGTCTGCAGTCAGAGCCCACGCTGTGCCGTAATCGCCTGTCTGACGGAATGGAAGCAGCAGCTCAATATCTGTGTCCGGATTTGCGTTGCTCCAGTTTTCACAATCAACTGATGTCAGTATGCTGCTGCCGTCGGATATGACAAACAAATTGTCGTGGATACCCAAAGACTGGAATTTCGCCATCCGGCTCAATCCGATGCACCGGGCTGGTGCAGTCCATGTATCGGAAATCTCATCGTATTTTGTGAAACACGGATTGGAATCGCCGTTGAATCCGAATACTGTCATTGTTCCGCCGCATTCTATCGCGTTGGCGTATGTTATGCCTTCCGGCAAGGCGGCAAGGCCTGCCCATTTCATTGAGTCGGGGTCTGCATCGTATATGTTTGTCAGCACCTTATATTCGCGTTTATATGAGTCGTCGGTAGATATTACATAAACTCTTACCGGATCTGACAGGTCGATTTCCAGAGAATTTGTCCATGGCACGTTGTGATACACACCGTCTGAGTCCGGTACATTGAAGTATACCGTACCTGTGGCGCTGATGTTTGTCTTGACATTTTTTACGATAGAACCGAAGGGCAGGGTGTCGGTATTGGATATCAGTCCACGTACATTGTCAATGTCGTATCTGAAAACACCGTTGGCCATCTGGTCTACTACCATAGTATCTTTTCCCTCTGCGGTTATACCATTGTGCAGAACGTTGAACGTTCCCAGTGAGAATGATTTTATGGCAGCTTCGGGGGTATAGTTTCCCGATGTATCCCTTGTACATGCGGCAAACAGGACTAATGCCGCCAGAAGGATTGTATCGCAATATTTTCGCATTGTTAGCGCAGTTTTACTTATATTCTGCAAAATTAGCAGAATTTCCGGAAAGTGCTTAGTGTTAATGCGTGTTTTAAATTAAATAAGGTTTTTATATCTTTTTTATAACGCAAAAATGGTTACTTTCGCAAAACAAAACTTTTGCAGGATATGGAAGATACCAAGAGTGTGATAGCGCGTCAGCTGCTTGCCACGTCGGCAGTGAAATTGAGAGTTGATAATCCGTTTACATGGGCATCAGGCTGGAAGTCACCGTTCTATTGTGATAACCGCAGGACACTTTCCTTCCCGGAGGTCAGGTCCCAGGTGCGTGATGCCATCTGTGAGCTGGCAGGTTCTTTTCCTGAGTACGATGTTATAGCCGGAGTCGCTACGGGAGCGATTGCCCAGGGTGCCCTGACGGCAGATAAGCTCGGGAAGCCGTTCGTATATGTACGTTCCGCTCCTAAGGATCACGGAATGGCCAATCAGATAGAGGGGTATCTTCCGGATGGAAGCAGGGTTCTTGTCATTGAAGACCTTGTATCAACAGGAGGAAGCAGCCTGAAGGCTGTACAGGCCCTGCGCGATGCCGGCAGTACCGTTGTCGGAATGATTGCATCGTTCACGTACGGTTTCCCGGTGTCGGTGAATGCCTTTGCCGAGGCTGGCGTAAGGTTGGAGACGCTTACCGACTATGAGACTCTCATCAAAGTGGCGGTAGAATCGGGATATATATCTGCTGACAGTCTTCCTGCCTTGGCCGAATGGCGCAAAAACCCATCCGAGTGGGGTAAACAGTTCATACAATGAAGCCGATTTGGGATAAAGGGAAACCGGTAAACGACCTGATTCAGAAATATACTGTCGGACGTGACCGTGAGTTAGATATGCTGCTTGCCAGGTACGATGTACTGGGCTCGATGGCTCACGTGACAATGCTTGAGTCGGTGGGTCTGATCGGGCACGATGAGCTGGAGCCCCTGCTTGCCGGTCTGCGTGAACTTCTGACGCTTGTTGATGAAGGCAGATTCGTAATTGAGGACGGGGTAGAGGACGTTCATTCCGAGGTGGAGGCTCTTCTGACGGAAAAGCTCGGTGAAATGGGAAAAAAAATCCATTCCGGACGTTCGCGCAACGATCAGGTTCTCGTCGATTTGAAATTGTTCACGCGCCACAGTCTACAGTCTGTAGTGGAGTCCGTAAAGGCGTTATTTGATGTGCTGATAGAGCAGAGCAACCGTTACCGTGATGTGCTGCTGCCCGGGTATACGCATTTGCAGACGGCTATGCCATCGTCATTCGGGCTGTGGTTCGGAGCATACGCGGAAAGCCTGACCGACGATATGGTGATGCTCAAGGCCGCATACGATATATGCAACCGTAATCCGTTGGGTTCTGCCGCAGGCTACGGGTCATCATTTCCGCTGGACAGGCAGATGACCACCGACCTTTTGGGATTCGAGTCAATGGACTACAACGTGGTATATGCCCAGATGACACGCGGGAAGACTGAGAGGATAGTCAGTACGGCAATTGCATCGGTGGCTGCGACTCTATCGAAACTTTCCTTTGATGCGTGTATGTACAGTAGCCAGAATTTCGGGTTCATCAGACTGCCGGACGATTGTACGACGGGGTCAAGCATTATGCCTCATAAGAAAAATCCTGACGTTTTTGAACTGACCAGAGCCAAGTGCAACAGACTTCAGTCCATTCCGGAGCAGATAACCCTGATGACCAACAATCTGCCGAGCGGATACTTCCGCGACATGCAGCTGGTAAAGGAGGTCTTCCTGCCGGCATTCCAGGAGATTGGCGATTGTCTGGCTATGGTGACATATATGGTCGGGCACATAGGTGTCAGGGAGGATATACTTGATGACAGACGGTATGATTCTATTTTCAGTGTTGAGGAAGTGAACAGGCTGGTGCTGGACGGTGTACCGTTCCGCGATGCCTACAAGCAGGTGGGACACGCCATAGAGAATGGGGAATTCAAGGCATGCAGGAATATTCATCATACGCATCAGGGCAGCATAGGCAACCTGTGCAATGACCGCATCAGTGAACGTATGGGCAGCCTTTTGGACAGTTTCGGATTCCAGACGGTGGAGTCCGCATTGGATAAGCTTGCAGGCAAATGAAAAAGTCCGTTTCCATCGTGCTTTTAACCGCATTTCTCGCTGTGCCGCAGTCTTGTGAGAACTCGTATTCCATATACTCCGGCAGGTATCGGGTCAATTATATGTTTAACCCGAACATACCCCCTTATAATGCGGTGACATCGGTGGGAACATTTGTTTCGGTAAGATGTGTGGGAACGGAGCTCGTCGTAACCGATGCAGGAAAGAAAACTACGCGATGGCCTATGAGTGAGGCCGAACTGCGCAGTTTCTGCTTCGGTCTGGGCGGTCTGATAATAGGCACGCCTTCCTTAGACAATGACCACGGTCAGGTTTTTGCATACGATTTGGCTTGCCCTATTTGCGACAAGGCTTCAGCAAGGCTGGGTTTCGGCAGTACGGGTGTAGCCGAGTGCCCGTCATGCCATTCCAAGTTTGATCTCAACAACAATGGATTTGTCATATCTGCAGGTGACAAGGTGGAACCGAGGCCATTGTACAGGTATCCCGTATCACAGGGCGGGCAGACAATTACCATAGCAAACTGACAATGATATGAGAAAGACAGTGACGTTACTGATATTGGCAATTCTCTCATTGCCCGGTATGGCGGAGAGCGTGGATTATAAGCTCAGTCTGTCGCTGGCCGGAATATCCATAGGTGCAGGGTCATGTTCGTATCGTGAGAGTGGAATTATCCACGATGGGCAGGATGCCATCCGATTGCAACTGGTGATGTCCACCGGACGTGCCGCAGGTCTGTTTTACCATCTGAGGGATACCGCCATATCCATAGTAAAGCCTGACGGTACTCCAATCCATTATTGCAAGATAGCCGATGAAGGAGGGGTGCACGCCGTTGAGACCGCTGTTTTCTCTCAGTCAGGTGATGGTTGGAACGTTGGAATAGAGATAGACAAAGAAGGGGATACTCCATACAGAACTGATTTGAAATATCCTGACAAGGTGTATGATATGCTCAGTATGCTGAAGTCAATGCGTATGGTAAACACTGACAGCAAGGAAGTGGGCGATGTTCTGGAGATTCCTATGGTCAATGGTGATCTGATTGTAGTACAGCATATCGTATGCAACGGCAGGACGGTCATCAGGGACGGCAATGGAAAAAAACACAATTGTCTTGAATGGTCAGTGCGTGACAATAAGCTGGAGAAAGAGCGTGAGACAATGCGCGTGTATGTCACGGACGATGCGCGGCACATCCCTGTACGTATGGATATTGCGCTGGGCAAATGTTTTATCAAGGCTTTGTTGAACGGATATTCGGAATAGAGAGATATGAATGTGACAAAGAACCGTTTTCTGAATAGGCGCGGGTTCGGAATACACTCGCCGTGGGCTTATGAGCTAATTACTTCCGCAATAGAGGAGAAACTGCCGTATTATGCATACGATGACCTGTATGGGTTTTGGGAGAAGGCTCCTGATTTTCTGCCTCAGTACGAGGAGGTTACCGACCAGCTTCTGTTCCGTCTCGTAAACGCCCTCCATCCGCGTACCATACTCGAGGTCGGTACAGGCGCGGGCGTGAGTACCGGGTATCTGGCCTCCGTGTCGTCAAAGACACCCTGCATTACGCTCGATGCACCACATCCTGCCACAAATGATGTCCGCCGGAACTTTGAGGCTTTCCCGCAGATTGATTACCGCAGTGGCGATGTCCTAACCATGCTTGAGGATTTCGCCGATGACTGCGTCACGATTGACTTCGTACATCTGGCACATACGGCATTCTTCAGAGAGGCCGTGGGTATCCTGATGCCGCGTATGAATGAACGTTCGGTAATAGTTGTGGAGGGCATCAACGGCAAACGCCGTCGGGAATGGTTCAATGCCCTGACACAGGACAGCCGCGTGGGTGTTGTCATAACGAAGGGTCCGATAGGAATGCTCTTCTTCGATTTGAAAATGTACAAGCAGCATTACAGACTATGAGAATATATACAGGGACAGGCGATGATGGCACCACCAGTCTGGTAGGCGGTAAACGTGTGCCCAAGACTGACATCCGTTTAGAGGCATACGGCACCATAGATGAGCTTAACGCCCATCTCGGACTTCTTGCCACATACATTGCTGACGATACTGATACCGCATCGTTACGCTGGATTCAGAATCTGCTCTTCTCCATTGGCGGGGCTCTTGCCACTGATACGGTAACGACTGCACTTCCGGAGAGCTGTAAGGTAACGGAGCAGGATGTCAGACGTATGGAACAACTGATAGACGATGCGGGTAAATCTCTTCCGCAGCAGAAGGCTTTCATACTGCCGGGAGGCTGTCGTGCCGCTGCTGTATGCCATATTGCCCGTACAGTATGCCGTCGTGCGGAAAGGTGCGTGCTGCGGCTGAACAATGAGTATCCGCAGAAACCGTGTCTGCTCGTTTTCCTTAACAGACTCTCTGATTATCTGTTTGTTATGTCTAGGAGAATAAATTATTTGTCAGGGTCTGCCGAGATTTATTGGGGTGAGTAGTATCATCAATGCTTTTTTTTTTACTTTTGCGCCAAAGTACGTTTTTTAATACTAAGACATCATGTATTGGACATTGGAATTAGCTTCTAAACTGGAAGATGCACCCTGGCCAGCAACCAAGGATGAGTTGATAGACTACGCCGTCCGTTCCGGCGCCCCCCTTGAGGTCATAGAGAACCTCCAGGAAATAGAGGACGAGGGAGATGTATATGAGAGCATAGAGGACATCTGGCCCGACTACCCCTCCAACGATGACTTCTTCTTCAACGAAGAAGAATACTAAGAGTCTGCAATAGACTCAAATATCTAATAATCAATCGGATGAACAAAGATGATTTGTTTGTCCGATTGTTTTTTAGTCCTTTTTCAAACCGGATTTGAACGCACAATGCGCTGAAAATCGCTGAAAATGCACTGAAATGCGCGTTTGTTTGTATAAACAACGGAATGTTTGTACATCCTCGTGGATAGGAACATGTGAAGATTAGTGACATATTTATCAATTAAATGACGTTTTTGTGCATGTTTTATCAGTTTTATCTGAATTATTATAGTTTGTTTTTTAGTAATTTTGTGAAAATTGGAAATTGAATATGGCTCAAAAACTGAATCGTATTAAAGTAATGCTTGCTGAAAAGCAACGTACAAATAAATGGCTAGCGGAACAAATCGGAAAGGATCCGGCAACTGTGTCCAAATGGTGCACAAATACCCTTCAACCAGGACTAGAGACACTTGCGAAAATCGCAGAGTGCCTTGATGTTCGTGTTTCTGATTTGATACGTGAGCCTAAAGATATGTAAATATGGCAGTTACTGAAGATAGAAAATATTCCTCAGAGTTCGTTGTCAATCTGCTTGAGGGCGTTAAAGGAAAAACAAAGTCTTTCCCGTCTACTGTGGCTTTGAACAAGTTGTACTATTTCATGCCGTATATCAAAGGAAAAGGAATCAAAGATTTATATCTGATTAAAATTGCCAGGATTGGCAATAAAGCCGAAGTCCACAAAGAGAGTAAAGACTCAGACCCAAGAATCGTGTTTGAGTTAGAATACCTGGAGAGTTTGCCAAACTATTTGCCTATTGATTTACCAATCTTTAGGACGTACAAGGATACATTGTTGGGGAAAGTCCTGGGAGACTTTCTATAATCTATAATACAAAAGGTGGAGTGTCGCGCTACACAAATCATTTATTGGATGTTAATTGTATGATTTATAGTTAATCTATTAGATTAATTTTATTATTTTCAAAAAAAGGATGAGCCAGTTAATCAATATTGATGAAGAATATAGGAAATGGGTTCTTGGAGTTTGTGGAAGATTCCGTAATAGCCAGATAAAAGCGGCTGTCAGTGTCAATAACGCTTTGATAGAATTCTATTGGGAATTGGGAAAGGATATTGTTGACATGAATCTGGAAAAGAAATATGGAACAGGTACGATGAATGCCATCAGTCAGGATCTCCGAAGAAATCTTCCAGGTGTAAAAGGTCTTTCTCCCATTAACATGTATTACACAAAGAGATTCTATACTTCTTATAATCAATTGTTTGTAAAATTTCCACAAGTTGTGGAAAAATTTGGCGAAGATGGAATCAAGCAGATTTTATTCTCAATTCCTTGGGGACATCACCGCTATATCATAGATAAGTTTTCGGAAAACCCTCAAAGGGCATTCTACTATGTACTCCAGACACATATCAACGGATGGTCTAGAGCAGTCCTTCTCAACATGGTTGAACTTGACAGTCAAGAACCATTGGGTAAGGCTATCAGCAATTTTGAACTAACTCTTCCTGACACTCAGAGCGACCTTGCACAAGAGATTACGAAGGACCCATACACGTTTGATTTCG
>JAKSIX010000031.1 GCA_024398595.1 Bacteroidaceae bacterium
GCTTTTCTTCATGGTTTTCAGTATTATAATTAGACAAATGGTTTTCAGATCAGCGCTTGCCAACGCAGTGGCCGTATGCAAAATTAGTAAATATTTCCCGACAGAGTAATTAAATTTATTCCAATTAATCTTTGGAGATTATTATGCATGGGGTGCAACAGAACCGTGGTATGAAGGTTTCGCCCAGTCCGGGAATCCTGTATGGAAAGCAGGAAAGGATGCCGGATATGATTGGACAACCTGCCCTTATTGCACTGATGGCGTAGGGGAGCAATTCTCAAAGTACGTTCCTGCCGGCGAGCCTTCATATTGGGGAGGAAGCGGCAGTCCGGACAACAAGACCGTTCTGAACTTGCCCCTGCGAGAGCATCCCTATGGTGGCAAGGCGGAAAAAATCAAGCTGGCATTGTTGAAGAAGTTATTATGACTATCTGTCTGATAACATAGCGCGTCTATAGAAGTCCGAAATCCTGAGGGGAAATGTAAAATAGGTGGTGGGATACGGTTCATCCTTCAGTGTGAAATGCCACCACTCACATTCATATGGCTTGAAACCGTGGCCCATCATCGCATCACGTAAAATCATGCGGTTGCGGTACTGCTCCTCATTGATAGGCTGATATGCGCCGATTTCCTGCCCCGGCAGGACATCCGGCCCGGATTCTTTTTACCGATTGCGTTCCGTGTTTGAACCCGGATGGTTTTTGTATCAGAAAAGTGTTGCTTATGGACAAATCACAGGATATATGAATTTTTACGGTATTGTCACCATATAGACAAGGACATTACGCTTGCCGTCAATTCAGTACATTGCGGCTGGTCGGATTCTGTGTGGATGCTGTTTTCAAACAAGGAGATATGGGTTGTATTGTATCTGGCCGTACTTGTGTTCCTTTTCAGGAATCTCGGATGGAGGCGTGCCATGATAGGCTTGCTGTCAATTGTCCTGACAATTGTATGCTGTGATCAGCTGACGTTCAAGACCATAGTGGAGCATACAGCCAGGGGGGGTCGGGTATTTCAGCAGGATGCCGAAAATAGACCAGTATGATACCCACAGGATCAATGTCAAGGGATATACGGCGATGTTTGATTCTCAGGAATTCGAAGATATCAGGTCACGCGCATTCTTTCAGAAAATGTCCCATCATTTGAAGACATATCCGGAAGGAAGCTATATTGATGTGATAGCAAAAGGAAATTTTAATTGCTAAATTATAAATTAACAATTAAACTTGTCTGATTAATATAAAACATTGAGATGCAACGAGTAAGTGATTTAATACTGTGTCGGTCTATTTAATATAAATGTTAATTTTAGCCAAATATCAACTTTCTGATTTAACCTTTTCCCGTCAGTTGCATCTTATAAGTGAACGCCGGATGAAACAGTGGTTCCGGCGGACAGACAAGATGTTTAACAAATAAAAAATAGAATTATGAAGAAGGTTATTTTGACAGCAATCGTTTCAGTTTTGGCTTTAACAGCAAGTATCAATGCAAATGCACGTGTAACTTCCGAGGGTGAGGCTACAATAGTGGAAATAGCATCCAATCTGAGTCCGGAAAATGCATACATCTACACAGCAATGTGCCAGAGATTTCTGAATGAGTCGGAGCAGATTGCAAATTCGGAGAAACTCAGCGATGTCCAGAAGCAGAACCGTTTGTCAAATCTGACAAGTCTTTACATGGAGCGTTTCAGCCAGATTCTCGATACCTGGCAGACAATGACTACGATACAGGAGCTTCTGAAGTAAACGGCAGATATATGGAAAAAACCGGTGTTGCCCCAATCGGCAGCACCGGTTTTTCATATCTCAGTCGCGCGTTATGGCGATTCTGTATTCGCGTTTTGAGTTGTTCTTCAATTTGGATTCCCTCAGCCACAGATTGGCGGATTTCAATTCCCTGTACGATATGCCGTACTTGTTGGCGAATCTTGCCAGATCCGGTATGGATGTCCTGACAATGACTGTGTCAATAGCTTCTGCCGGTTTGTACAGCTCGTCCGGCATCAGATTGAATCCGAAATTCTCCGGGTGCTCGAACATCATCTTTACTGCGAGAAGCCTGAATATGTAACGTGATGTCTCCTCCGGCAGCCACAGGTCAAGGGCTTTTTTCCTGTGCTGGTTTGTGAGTTCTCTCGATATGTAGTTCTGACCTACATTATAGCTTGCCGCAGCGGTCAGCCAATTGCCGTACTTACTGTAGGCGGTATTGATATAGTCGCAGGCCGCGGCGGTCGCTTTCTCTGTGTTGTAGCGTTCATCCACATTTGAGTTTATCTCCAGACCGTATTGCTTCCCGGTGGCCTGAGTGAATTGCCATAGTCCGGCGGCGGCCGCATTGGATACCGATCTGGGGTTAAGATTACTCTCAATGACCATCAGGTATTTGAAATCATCCGGTATGCCTTTCGCTTTCAGGATAGGCTCGATGAGCGGAAAAAACTTGGGAGCACGCTTCAGCATAAGCGTTGATGTAGTGTGCGAGTACTTGAAAGCGATAAGTTCGCGGTCGAGACGTTCTCTCAGGTCGTTCCGGTCAATCAGTATGGTGTCGCCTGCGAATATGCAGTACGGTGGCACCGGTATGTTCGGTGTGGCGTATGTGCCATCGGATATTATATAGTTGGCCGCAAAGGCGGGAACGTCTGTGGAGTTTGCCCTGTCCTTACATCCTGCAAGTGCCATAACGGTGAATGCAAGAATGATATATGCTGTTTGTCCGTTCAGTTTCATAATTATAACCTGTTCTGAGTCATTTTACATACTTCAACAATGGCTTCCCTGTCTGTGTTCTCGTCAAATTTGCGTGCCCACAGCTGAGGGGCCGTCTTCAACATATCTATGTCGTCAATTGTAAAAACCCACGGATGACGTATGCTTGGTCCCCTGTTCCAGTCAATAAGGCGCAGATTGCTGTTGTTGATGGTGGTGTTTTCTGCTGTTTCACTGTTGTAGAGCCTTTGCATAAACGGGCTTTGTGCCAGAATGGTAGGGATGAATATCTCATCACACATTGTGCTGTGGCGGAATACCTTTCTAAGCTCATAATCAAGTGCATCCAGCAGCATTCTTAGCTGCCAGGGGTTTTTGTGAGCCAGAATCAGGTAGGCGTGTCTATCTTTCATAATGGCAAAAGTATGATTTTTACTTGAATTTTAGTTACTTTGCAGATTGGTTTCAATGTGGCGGTGTAGTAAAGCCCCCAATGAGAAAGACTTGTCCAATGATTGAGTTTGAAATGATAGCCAAGACGTTCCAGGGTCTGGAAGAGGTTTTGGCAAAAGAGTTGACAGAGCTGGGAGCCAATAATGTGGCGATAGGTAACCGTATGGTATCGTTTACTGGTGATAAGTCACTGATGTACAGGGCGAATTTCCATTTGCATACAGCTATCAGGATTCTTAAACCGTTCAGGCATTTCAGGGCATCGGATGCTGATGAGGTATATGATATTTGCAGAAAAATCCAGTGGGAGAACTATATGACCGTATCCACAAGCTTTTCCGTAGATGCAGTCGTCAACAGTGAAGAATTCAAGCATTCCAAGTTTGTGGCTTACAGGGTTAAGGATGCCATTGCGGATTATTTCCGTGAGAAGGAAGGAAAGCGTCCAAATGTAAGCGTATCGAATCCGGACCTGATGTTCCATATACATATATCCAACGAAGACTGCTCACTTTCTTTAGACAGTTCGGGAGAGTCGCTGCACCGCAGGGGGTATCGTCAGGAGACTATGGAAGCTCCTCTCAATGAGGTACTTGCGGCAGGAATGCTGCTTATTGCCGGCTGGAACGGGCAGTGTGATTTCGTGGATCCCATGTGCGGATCAGGCACACTGCCTATTGAAGCTGCACTTATAGCGATGAATATGGCTCCAGGCCTGTTCCGCAGCCAATTTGCTTTTGAAAAATGGAATGATTTTGACAAAGACCTGTTCGCGCAGATATACAATGACGATTCAGCAGAGAGGCCTTTCAATGGCCGTATCTATGGTTACGATAAAGATCCGAAGGCTATTCTGACGGCACGCCGTAATGCCAGGGCAGCAGGACTTTCCGATGTGATTCACTTCGATGTGAGGGATGTATGCGATTTTGAGACAGTGAGCGGCAAGACTCTGATGGTCACCAATCCTCCGTATGGCGAACGTCTTAAGGAGGGCGATGTCCCGGCTGTCTATGAGACACTCGGCGAGCGTCTCAAGCACGCCTTTATGGGTTCGGAGGCCTGGGTGATATGCAACCATTACGAGTATTTTGACAAAATAGGCCTGAAACCGTCGGCCAAGGTTCCGCTGTACAATGGTGCGCTGGCATGTGAATTCCGCAAGTACGAGATTTTCGGCGGGAGCTACGGCAGTTTCCGCTCAAAGGGTTCAAGGCTTGAAAAGGAGAATTCGTCCGAGAGGCGTGGAACGACTTTGCGGCATAAGGCGGCACAGGCGGAGCGGTTCAATAGGGAAAAACCGCTTGATTCAGATAAACCGGCTGACGGGGAAAGACCACGCAGACCTTTCCGCGAAAAAGGTACTGATAGTGAGAAATCCCGCAGGTCTTTCCGTGAAAAACGTGCTGACAGCGGGGAACGTCACAGATCCTTCCGGGACAAACCGGCGGACGAAGGGAAAGCCCGCAGGACAGAACGGAAAGCCGGCGGTGACAGCAAACGTCCGGAACGTAGTCCGGGGAAGGAAAGGACTTTCGGTAAAAGTGGGATGCCAAGGAAATCTGCAGGCCGGAAACCTGCTCCATCGGGTAAAAAAGATGGTTTTGTAAAACGCGATAAAAAGATACGGAAATGAGAATACTTCTTCTCGGAAGTGGCGGGCGTGAACACGCTTTAGCCTGGAAAATTGCACAAAGTTCACGTGTTGGGAAACTTTATATAGCACCTGGGAATGCCGGTACGGCAACTGTAGGCGAGAATGTGGCAATAAAGAGTGATGATTTTGACGGAATCGCGGCATTTGTACTGAATAACCGTGTCGATATGGTTGTAGTAGGACCGGAGGATCCGTTGGTGAAGGGAATAAACGATTATTTCAAGAATGATGCCAGACTTGCCGGAATTCCTGTGATAGGTCCCACCAAGGCTGCCGCACAACTGGAGGGAAGCAAGGATTTTGCCAAGCAGTTTATGATGCGTCACGGCATTCCGACTGCGGCATACCGTACATTTACTTCAGACACTTTGGAGGATGGTCTCAGATTTCTGGAGACATTGAAGGCTCCGTATGTATTGAAGGCCGACGGTTTGTGTGCAGGTAAGGGAGTGCTGATTCTGCCTACACTGGAGGAAGCTAAGAAGGAACTCAGGGAAATGTTGGGCGGAATGTTCGGCGGTGCTTCATCCAGAGTCGTCATTGAAGAATTTATGAGCGGTATTGAATGTTCGGTGTTTGTCCTGACAGATGGCAGGAACTATAAGATTCTGCCTGAGGCCAAGGATTACAAGCGTGCAGGTGAGCATGATACCGGGCTCAATACAGGCGGTATGGGTTCAGTATCACCTGTGCCGTTTGCCGACAGGGAATGGATGGACAAGGTTGAAAGCCGTATAATACGTCCGACAGTGCAGGGTCTTGCTGAGGAAGGACTTGAGTATAAGGGATTCATATTTTTCGGTCTGATTAATGTGGATGGTAATCCGAAGGTGATAGAATACAATGTCAGGATGGGTGATCCCGAGACAGAAACTGTGATGCTCCGATTGAAGTCAGATCTCGTGGATTTGCTGTGTGGCGTGGCGGAAGGTAATCTGGACACCAGGACAATTGAGTTTGACACACGTTCGGCCGTATGCGTGATGCTTGTGTCAGGCGGATATCCCGGACATTATGAAAAGGGATTTGTGATAACGGGAGCGGAAAATGTCAGGGACAGTATTGTGTTCCACGCAGGTACCGCATACGATGCAGCTGGCAATGTCGTTACAGCAGGCGGTCGTGTGATTGCGGTAAGTTCATATGGCAAGGACAAGTCGGAGGCACTGGCCAAGTCATTCAGGAGCGCGGGAATGATTGATTTCAATGGCAAGCACTTCCGCAGCGATATAGGAGCGGATTTATAACAGACAAATTTATATATTCCGATATGGGTTATAAGAGGTTAAACAGTATCATCGGCTGGATGGTATTTCTGGTGGCGGCAATGACGTATTGCCTTACCATAGAGCCTACAGCCAGCTTCTGGGATTGTCCCGAGTTCATAACTACCGGTTTCAAGCTGGAGGTAGGACATCCGCCAGGAGCACCTATTTTCATGCTGACAGCCAATCTGTTCTCCCAGTTGACCGGCGATGTCAGCAAGGTCGCAATGATGGTGAACATAATGTCCGCACTTATGAGTGCGTTGTGTATCATGTTCCTTTTCCGGACAGTCACGTATCTTGCAAAAAAGCTTATATGCGGCAAAGCTGGCGTTCCTGACATCTGGCAGACCATAGTTATCTTTGCCTCAGGTATTGTTGGGGCATTGGCCTATACGTGGAGCGACACGTTCTGGTTCAGTGCTGTCGAGGGCGAGGTGTATGCATATTCATCGTTCTGTACAGCTGTGACATTCTGGCTGATACTTAAGTGGGACGAGGAGGCATCTGACCCCCGAAGTGACCGTTGGCTGATACTGATAGCCTACGTGATTGGTGTGTCAGTGGGTGTCCACCTGCTGAACCTTCTGTGTATCACCGCCATCGTTCTGGTATTCTATTTCAATAAATGTGAGAATCCGAACTGGCGTGGAGGTATAGGCTCCATAATACTGTCCGGAGTGATTATCGCTGCCGTACTGTATGGTATGGTTCCGGGAATAGTTAAAGTGGGCGGTTGGTTTGAACTGCTCTTCGTGAACGGGCTCGGATGCAGGTTCAACACAGGTCTGATCATATATCTGGTATTGCTTGTGGTTGTGATTCTCTGGGGTGTGTACGAGAGTCAGAAAGCCGAGAGCGATGTGAGAATGAAAATATCTGTCCTGAGTACCATTGCAGTGACAGGTGTTCCATTCTATGGTCATAAAGCCGGCGGAATAGTCTTTGGAATAATTGTACTGGCAGTGCTGGCATTCTATCTTTTCAGCAAGTCTGTCAGTGACAGATGGAAACCGTCGCCGCGTATTCTCAATACCGTGATGCTGTGCATTATGTGTATTACGATAGGCTATTCATCATACGCCTTGATTGTGATACGTTCTACGGCAAATCCTCCGATGGATCAGAACTCACCTGAGGACATTTTCACTCTGGGTGACTATCTTGCCCGCGAGCAATATGGGTCGCGTCCGTTACTGTATGGCCAGACATACGCCTCACAGTATGCGTTGCGTGTTGATAAAGACAGGAATGGATGTTCTGTGGAATACGTTGAAAACGGTAAGGTCTATGGACGTAAGGAGAAGAGCGAATCCGGCGAGAAGGACCGTTACTACGTGAAGGATTACCGCCGTGACTATAAATATGCCCAGAATATGCTGTTCCCGCGTATGTACAGCAGTGATGCCAATCATATAAGGCAGTATGAGCAGTGGGCGAATGTCAAGGGTAAGACCGTGATGTACGACAGGTGCGGTAAAATGGTCAAGATAAAGGTGCCTACACAGTTGGAGAATATCAGGTTCTTCCTGAAATATCAGGTCAACTATATGTACTGGAGATATTTCATGTGGAATTTTGCCGGTCGTCAGAATGACTTGCAGGGCTATGGCGAGTACAACAGGGGCAACTGGATTACCGGAATAAACTTCATTGACAGGCTGTGGCTTGGCGATCAGAGACTGCTGCCTGATTGTTTCAAGGGTAAGGGTCACAACGTATTCTATGGTCTTCCCCTGTTGTTGGGTATCATAGGCGCTGTCTGGCAGTTACGGAGAGGCCGTCAGGGCAAACAGCAGTTCTGGGTGGTTTTATGCCTTTTCTTTATGACCGGACTGGCTATCGTAGTATATCTGAACCAGACTCCGACGCAGCCAAGAGAGCGTGACTATGCATACGCCGGTTCGTTCTATGCCTTTGCGATATGGATAGGGCTCGGTGTGGCAGGCTTAAGCAGTCTGTTGCGCAGGATTGTGGGAAATAAGGCCGCCCCGATAATAGCTGCGGTACTCTGTATATTGGTACCATTGCAGATGGTAGGCCAGACGTGGGATGACCACGACCGCAGCGGACGGTATACCTGCCGTGATTTCGGTCAGAATTATCTTACGTCCCTTCCTGAGAAAGGGAATCCGATAATATTCACGAACGGTGATAATGATACATTCCCTCTCTGGTATAATCTGGAAACGGAAGGCTTCCGCACTGACTGCCGCGTCTGCAATCTGAGCTATCTGATGACAGACTGGTACATTGACCAGATGAAACGTCCGGCATACAGTTCCCCATCAGTGCCCATAGCGTATGAGAGGATTGACTATGAGACCGGAACGAACGATTGTGTGCCTGTACGTCCTTCGGACAAGGCGAGCCTTCTCAAGTCTGCAAAGACCCAAAAGGATAAAGACTATGTATATGACTCGTTTGAGTTGAAGACCGTGCTTGAATACTGGGTTCAGAAGTATCATATCATTCCTACGGATACTGTATGGTTCAAGCTTGACAAGGAAGCTATACTCAATTCCGGTATGATGATACCTGATGAATATATTGGAGCTACCCGCGAAGAGACAATGGGCAGAATGCCCGATAAGATGTTCATATCTCTCAAGGGTAAGACTGCAATCTACAAGAATGAGCTTATGATGCTTGAAATGCTTGCCTACAGCAATTGGGAGCGTCCTCTCTATATGGCAACAACTGTCGGAAGTGATGCTCATCTGGGGCTGGATCCTTATTTTGTACTGGAAGGGCTTGCATACCGTATTACTCCGTTCAACTGGAAGGAACTGGGTTATGCCGAACAGGATCCGAGAAGCGGTAATTACGTTATCGATACGGACAGGATGTATGACAATCTGAAGAACTTCAAGTTCGGAGGACTTGATGCCGGCAGGGAGCTTTATCTTGATGAGACTGTCAGACGTATGTGTGACAGTCACCGCAGGCTTTATGCGAAACTGGCCGAAGCACTCATCCTGAAAGGTGAGAAGGATAAGGCTCGTGATATATTAGATAAGGTATATTATGGGATTCCAGGTGATGTTGATCCTCATTCGTTTATCGGATATTCCCATTCAATTGCATTGAGCTATATAGAGATAGGCGATAAGGAGAAGGCCGGAAATATTGCCGAATGCATGGCGGAATCGTATTTTTCCGAGATGGCTTGGTATCTGTCATTGGATAACTATTATCTCAGGCAGTTGTCCGAAGACTTTGAAGATGCGGCAACGTTCCTGTACAAGCTTGTATTGCCCGTACTTGAGCGCACGTGCAGCGACAAAGAGACATTCAATGCTGCCACTGATTTGTTTGACAGACTGTACGGTGAGTACAAGAGCAGAATGGGTTAAAGTTATATCAGGGTGTTGATGCTTGACTGGCGGCCTTCATCGCTTTTACGGCTGATATATCCTCGGGGTGTTTTCAGGATGGATCCGTCAGATCACAGTGTCTATCTGACATTTGATGACGGACCTGTTCCTGAGGTTACCCCATGGGTCCTGGAACTGCTCGACGGATATGGGGTCAAGGCTACATTCTTTCTGGTGGGAGACAACGTCCGCAAGTATCCGGGTCTGCTGGAGGAACTGGTCGGCAGGGGTCACGGTGTGGGCAACCATTCCTTCAATCACGTACACGGCAATAGTATAGGCGACGCGGAGTACATAGACAATATCCGGAAATGTGATACTTATTTCAGGACAAGTCTGTTCAGGCCTCCGCACGCCATTATGCGCAGGTCTGTATACCACAGTATTCTGCCCGATTATAAAATCGTCTTTTTTGATGTGCTGACCCGTGATTACAGCAGTAATCTATCCGGTCAGGATGTTCTGGACAATGTGATACGATATACACGTGACGGTTCTATCATAGTCTTTCACGATTCTATCCGTTCCAAAAAGAATCTTGAGTACGCTTTGCCGAAAGCCATAGAATGGCTGTCAGCCGAAGGGTATCAGTTCAAGGTGTTGTAGCCTATTGGCAGAGTATGTTGCATATCGCATCCTGAACGCGTCTGGAAGCGGCCATTTTTATTGCTCCGCTGTTCATTATGCAGAATGCCATGTTACGTCCGTCTGCGTCCCTTGCATATCCTGACAGAGTGCAGGCTCCTGTTACTGTTCCTGTCTTTGCATGAATTCTGCCAGATGTTGTCTTGCCACCCATCCTGCCTTTGAGCGTACCGTCATAACCTGCTATCGGCAGACTTTCGTATATGATTTCATACATTTCCGGCTCCTGATAGAAAAGCCTGAGCACTTCTACAAACAGTCGGGCTGGGATATAGTCATACATTGAAAGGCCGCTTCCATCGGCAATATTGAAAGTGGGACATCTTTTTACGTTTAATCTCAGAAGCCTTGTGGTATATTTTGCCGCGTTGTTGAAGTTTGTCTGCGCATGACTTTTGGAGCGGGCGGCCTGCAGGAACATAGCTTCCGCATTCAGATTGACGCTCTCCTTCAATGCCTCTTTCAGAACCTCTCTCAGTGTGTGCCGGACAGATGCCAATGTGACGGATTGTGCCGGACAGGTTCCCCATCCTGTACCTTCAAACTCTATTCCTTCCTGTCCGACGTATTCGGAGAACAGTGTCAGTGTGAAGTTATCGGAGTCATAGATATTCAGATCTGTGGATGTGGCTTTTGTAGCATTGCCGGATATGGTGATGGTATTTTTATTGTTGAGCCAGTCACGCTTTATGGAAAGCATTCCGAGTGACTCGTCTTTTGTCCTTGCCAGATTCACGACTTTGTAATAATCGGATTGAGGATAAGTGTTTACCGTAGGTGGCAGACCCTTTTGGCC
Organism: Bacteroidaceae bacterium; assembly: GCA_024398595.1. GTDB lineage: Bacteria > Bacteroidota > Bacteroidia > Bacteroidales > Bacteroidaceae > Colenecus. Next base: position 10,920 of record JAKSIX010000031.1, read on the forward strand.
GGGTATTACAGATATTCCTATGTACCCCCCGTGTACAATAAGCGGTGAGATGTATGGCTGAAAGCTGTTCGGCGTATCATCCCAGGCCCATCCGGATCCCCAGTAAATGCTGTCCATTATGCTTACGTCCGCCAGAATATTGCCATTGATGCGCGTTATCCCGCAATTCTTCATATCGGATACCAGTGAATGCAGGTCGGCTTCCATAAGCTGGGGGTCAAGTCCGCCGACAAGATAGAGATTGCCGCTCAATGTGCCGTCGTTCTCCAGAATTCCGTCAGTCTTGAGTGTAGTCTGAAAACTGTAATCAGAGCCCAATGACTTGAGTGCGGAATATGATGTCAGCAGCTTCATTGTCGATGCAGGTCTGTTGAGCACATTCTCCCTATATGCGTACATGGCGCTGTCTCCGTCCAGATCCCATACATATACGCTTATGTCCGTTCCTTCCGGAAGACAGTTCTGTATGATGCTGTCCAGCTCGGCGGATATTACATTGTTGTCTCTGCTGTATCCGGCCCGGGTATATGCAAACGCTATAACTATGCAGATTGTTGCTGTTCTCAAAAAAACCTTCATATGTTATCACAACTCAATAGGAGACTGATGTCTCCAGTCCGCTTTTTCTTACTGTTTCCGCAATTTCATCAAGCTTTTGCGGGGAAGCTTTCCTCAATGTGCCTATCGGCGTTTCGCGGTCAATGGTATAGATCATTACCTTTTCCGGCTTTATCTGTTTAAGAATCTCAAGCCAGGGATTGACATATTCCGGCAATGTATTGTCCATATCAGTACCGTTATAGCTGCCTGTCAGGAACATTGTCTGTATCATCACGTGACCGTTGAACGCCTTCAGTGTCCTGATTATCTCATCCAGGTCGTAATGCCCTACAGGCTGGTCCAGCCTTTTGATATACCCAATATCCACGGTGTCAAGTTTCTGGATATTGTTATCGGTTTTCATAAGTGCGTCAAAGACTTTCCTGTCAATTATTCTGGTGGCGTTGCTCAATACACTTACCTTGGCTTTCGGGAACATTTCGTTCCGCAATGCGATTACATCATCCACGATACCCGGGAAATCCGGGTGCGCCGTAGGTTCTCCGTTACCGGCAAAGGTCAGTACATCGGGTACGGGACCCTCGGCCTTCATCTTCTCCAACCATCTGCGCAGTTCGGCTTTTACCTCTTCTCTGGCAGGCCTGGGAAGTGACGGATGCCGTTCCCTGTTGAGTCCGCATTCGCAGTAGATACAGTCGAATGTACATATTTTCCCGTCAGGCGGCATCAGATTGATACCTAAGGATACACCGAGCCTGCGGCTGTAGAACGGTCCGAATATGGGTGAAGGATATATTGTGGTTGACATGTAAGACAAATACTGGTTACTGCAAAGTTAACCAAAGAATTTGAACGAACCATACAAAAGCACTATCTTCGCAATCCGTAACAAACCCGTTTTAATGTTCGCGTTAATACTGTTTCTTGCCGGTGCACTGCTGATATCATTTTTATGCTCGATATTGGAGTCTGCACTTATGTCAACTCCACTTTCGTATATCACAATGCGTGAGGAAGAAGGCTATCCGCCTGCCGGTAAGTTCAAGAAATTCAAACTTGAACCGGATAGACCTATTGCGGCTATCCTGTCGTTGAATACCATTGCAAATACTATCGGTTCGGCGGGGGTAGGCCGTCAGGCAACGCTGATTTTCGGAAGCGAATGGTTTGGCCTTGTATCAGCAATCGTGACGCTGCTCATTCTGGTCTTCTCGGAGATAATCCCCAAAACCATAGGCACATCCTACTGGAAGCGTCTGATGGGCTTTACCGCACGGGTTATCAGCGTACTTATTGTCCTGATGTATCCTTTGGTGATGCTTGTAAAGGTCGTCAGCCGCATGATTACTCCAAAGGAGGAAGAGGTGACTGTGAGCCGTGAGGAAGTCTCGGCTATGGCCAATATCGGTGAGGAGGAAGGTGTCATTGAGGAGAATGAGAACAAGATAATCCAGAATCTGATCAAGTTGGACAATGTCAAGGCCTACGATGCAATGACTCCGCGTGTGGTGTCGGCCATTGCGCCCGAGTCAATGACTGTCAGGGATTTCTACAAGGATAACGGGTATCTGCACCATTCAAGGATACCGGTCTATTCCGATTCTCCTGAATTCATCACCGGCTATATACTCAGAAGTGAGGCATTGGAGCGTCTCGCCGATGACAGATTCTCTGTATGTCTGGGTGACATACGCAGGAATATAAAGTATTTCAACGAGGATACGTCCTTAGGTGATATATGGGATGAACTGCTGAAAGGAAAGGAGCAGATATCCGTAATAATCGATGAATATGGAGCGTTTCAGGGTATTCTTACTCTTGAAGACATACTTGAGACCATTCTTGGTCTGGAGATACTTGATGAGAGCGATACCGTCAGCGATATGCAGCAGTATGCACGCGAACGCTGGCAGCAGCGTCAGAAACACTCAGACAAGCCCAAGTCAAAACTTCATTAACTTGAATAATATATGTCATATCTATTCACATCCGAATCGGTGTCCGAAGGGCACCCGGACAAAGTGGCCGATCAGATATCGGACGCTGTCCTTGACGAACTTATTGCCCGCGATGAAAAATCAAAGGTGGCGTGTGAAACTTTAGTGACCACAGGTCAGGTCATTCTGGCCGGCGAGGTCAAGTCGGAAGCCTATATTGACCTGCAGCAGACTGCACGCGATGTCATTAACCGCATAGGCTATACCAAATCGGAATATATGTTTGACGGCAATTCCTGCGGTGTGCTGAGTGCCATTCACGAGCAGAGCCCCGACATTAACCGTGGCGTGGAGCGTCAGGATCCGATGGAGCAGGGCGCAGGCGATCAGGGAATGATGTTCGGATATGCCACCAATGAGACTCCGGAGTATATACCGCTGTCCCTTGCGCTGGCTCACGGTCTTATGCGGACCCTGGCGGAAATCCGTCACGAGGGTAAGGAAATGACATATCTGAGGCCGGATTCCAAGAGTCAGGTGACTGTTGAGTACAGTGAGGACGGCAAGCCTGTCCGTATTGACACTATTGTCGTATCTACGCAGCACGATGATTTCATCAAGCCTGCGGACAGTTCTGCCGAGGCTCAGGCGAAGGCTGACGCTGAGATGCTGGGCCGTATTGGGTGTGATGTCAGGAATATCCTCATACCACGTCTTCTGGGCAAGATAAAAGAGCCGGAAATCAAGGCTATGTTCAATGATGGGATCAAGTATTTTGTCAATCCTACGGGTAAGTTCGTCATTGGCGGACCGCACGGGGATACCGGTCTGACCGGACGCAAGATTATCGTGGACACATACGGAGGAAAGGGTGCGCACGGTGGTGGAGCATTCAGCGGCAAGGACCCGAGCAAGGTTGACAGAAGCGCCGCTTACGCAGCCAGACACATAGCCAAGAACCTTGTAGCGGCAGGTGTTGCCGATGAGATTCTGGTACAGATATCATACGCCATAGGTGTGGCCAGGCCTATCAGCATCTTTGTCGATACATACGGCAAGAGTCACGTGAATATGCCTGACAGTAAGATAGCCGAAATTATCGGCCGGGTGTTTGACCTGCGTCCCAAAGCTATTGAGGACAGGTTGAAGCTCCGTAATCCCATATATCAGCCCACTGCCGCCTACGGTCATTTCGGCCGCACCCCATACATGAAAGACGGCATAGAGTTCTTCACCTGGGAGAAACTCGACTATGTGGAAAAGCTCCGCGAGGCTTTCCGCTGAACAGGGGACAGGTTCCGTTCACGTACATTATCTGATATGTAAAATCGTCCGATTGTCAAAAAATTGGACGATTTTTCATTCAAAATGCGTTTTCCCGAATTTTTGTAATGACGGGGCGGAAGGGTCATGGTACTTTTGGTGCATGAAAAATGAACAGATAAGACTTTTCAAATCGACGGTATTTCTCTGGCTGGGTATTTCATCTGCATCATTTTCCCATGTCAGGGCCGAAACCATCAGTCTGAGTATGACTGATGTCATCAGTATGGCGCAGGAGTCATCGCCACAGGCCAGACAGGCGAGGGTCAGCTTCGAGTCGGCATGGTTCAGCTACAGGAGTTACAGGGCTGAGTATCTGCCTTCGCTGTCATTATCCGCAAATCCTTCGCTGAACAGGAGCACCAGTTCGGTGACTCTGCCGGACGGAACTGAAAAATACGTCCGTACGAACAGCGTTCACGGCGATTTGAGCCTGTCTCTTTCTCAGAATATCTGGTTCACAGGAGGCAGCATCTCATTGTCGGGAGTGATAAGCAGGATGGATCAGTTCGGGGACAATCACACCCACAGCTACTACTCTCAGCCACTGCAGCTCAGCATTTCGCAGGACCTGTCCGGCTACAACCGCTTCAAATGGGAGCGCAAAACCGAACCTCTGTCATACAGAATTGCACGCAAGGAGTATGCATCAACGCTGGAGCTGGTGGCAAGTGAGGCCGTATCGCTGTTCTTCAGTCTGGTATCGGCGCAGACGAACCTTGAAATTGCCCGCATAAACTATGCTGCCGCCGACACATTATATACATACGGTAAGGGCAGGTATGGGATTGGCACGATCACAGAAAACGAACTGCTGCAACTGGAGCTGCGCCTGTTGAATGAAGAGACCGGCATCATTTCCTCCCAGACAGCGTTGCAGGATGCGGCAGATGCTCTTAGAAATTATCTGAATCTGCCGTCCGACATTGACATTCAGGTCAGTACAGAAGACAGTATTCCGCTTTTCACCGTTCCGCTGGACAGGGCGATGGAACTGGCTATGCAGAACAGCCCTGATATGGACTATCTGGAATTGAATCGTCTGAACAGCGAGAGCAATCTGGCATATTACAAGTCGCAGACGGGTTTTCGTGCATCGATATACATGCGCTTGGGTCTAGCCCAGACTGCCGATGAGCTGCCGGAGAGTCTGCGTAATCTTAATGACGAGCAGTCAGTGAGTGTGTCATTGAGCATCCCCATTCTGGATTGGGGTCGCAGCCGTGGGCGAGTTCGTGTGGCTGAGAACAATTTGGAAATGACTAGGATGCGTAACGAGCAGAGTATGGTGGCATTTGAAAAGACAGTGACCCGTGCCGTGTCGCAATTCAACAGCCAGCAGCGTCAGGTTGATATTGCCAGACGTACAATGCGGACGGCACAGCACCGTTATGACGTGGCACGCCATATGTATATGAGCGGCAATTCCACGATGCTGGATCTGAACGAGGCCATCACTGCCAAGGATTCGGCATACAGGTTATATACATCGGCATTGAGCCAATACTGGCAACTTTACTATACAATCCGCAGCATGACCGGATTCGACTTTGACAGGAACGTCAGCATTGAACACGATGTAGAGACTATGATAAAATGATGCGTCCACCTATCCTTGAGTGTGCGCACACTCCCCATTTTTTTGTTCCGTTAATTGACGATAATTCAGCGATTTATTGACGGAGTGCTTGGAATGTGTGCTCACATTGCCTTATCAATGCCAGTGTGCGCACTCTACCATCGGAGAAACGGCAACAGGGGGTGTATGACAAGGGGGGGGTGTGCGCACACTCACAAAGTGAGAAGCAACCTCAGAGATTATTCCAAGACAGAGTATTAATAACTTCAACAATTTCAAATATGGACTATAAACTTCCACCCAAGAAATGGTATGTGAAATATCGCATCCATATAGTTGCAGGCGTTCTGGCCGCAGGACTCATCACACTGATGATAAAGACGTGGACAGGGCCTAAAGTATTGAGAGTCAATATGGAGAGTATTCAGATAGCCAATGTGATGCGGGACGAATTCTCGGAATATGTGAATGCGGACGGAACCTTGCAACCCATCCAGTCAATCAAGGTCTATACCCGCGAAGGCGGTTATGTGGAGCATGTTCTGAAACAGGACGGAGCGATTGTGGAGAAGGGCGATACCATTCTGATAATGAGTGATCCGGAACTGGAGCGCACCATCGAGGGTGAGCGCGAGTCGTGGCGCCGTCAGGAACGGGCGTACCGCACGAGCATGATTGAGATGGATCAGCGGCGCATCACTCTCAGTCAGAGCATGATGCAGACCAAGTATGAGTTGAACCGCTTGGAGAAGGAGCACCGGCTGGCCGAGGAGGAGTACCGCATGGGCATCCGCAGCAAGGCGCAGTTCGATGTGGCCGAGGAGGAGTACCGCTACAAGTTGGAGACCCAGCGTCTGCAATTGGAGAGCCGCAGTCAGGATTCGGTGCTCAATGCAATCCGTCTGGAGACTCTGGATGACGAACTGCGTGAGGCCCATCTGAAACTTGCACACGCCGAGGCCCGTCTGCACGACCTTGTAGTTACCGCTCCGTCTGCCGGTCAACTGAGCGGCCTTGCCGTGGAGCCCAGCCAGCGCATTTCTGCCGGAACCGCCATCGCTGACGTCAAACGTCTTGACAGTTTCCGTATGCGTCTGAGCATGAACGAGTTCTACATCGACAAGATAAATGCCGGGCAGACTGCCACCATCACATACGAGAAAAAGATTTACCCGATGACCATCGCCAGTACAGTGCCGGAAATCAAGGGTGGCAACTTTGATGTATTTCTGGTTTTCAGTGATTCACTGCCTGACAATGCCCATATAGGCAAGAGCTATCAGGCACGCATTGAACTGGGCGGTCAGGAGCAGTCTGTGGTAATTCCCAAAGGCAATTTCTACAATTACACTCACGGTCAGTGGATATTCAAGGTCAATGCCTCGCATACCCGCGCCGTACGGGTACCGATAAGCGTAGGTCGCCAGAACCCGCGCCATTACGAGATTACTGGCGGTCTCCAGCCCGGAGACGAGGTCATCATCACCGGTTACGAGCGCATTTCCGATGCCGATGAACTGGTGCTGAATTAGGCAAATCTATTCTCAGAAGACGGATTCAACGCTTCACCTCGATGGAAGGATTCAATTTCTGCAGATGTGACACAACGCGGTCTGCATTAGCCTCCGAAGTGCGGAAATCAAAAAATGAAACACCGTTATCATGCAGAACCAATGCTGAGAATTTTCCTATTATGTTCTTCTTGTATGTAACGGTGGCAAGCTCGGATATCCTGATTGGACAGTTCTTTAACTTGCGCGCATATACCAGACCGGCTTCTTCATCGACAGTCAGAACATCCAGGTAATTCTGCTCCATAAAGATGACTCCGACAATCAGAACAGGAAGACAAACCTGCAGCAAATCATCAGCACCGGTGTCGCGTCCACCCACACCGAAAAGCTGAACAAGTATCCAGACCATAATAGCACAGCTCGTAACCGACATCACAATCGTAATCCATCTGGCTAACTGCCAGTGGCTTGTGTTTGAATAAACAACTTTCATATGCGCTGATTGCTCCAAAATATCCAATGAATTTCACAAATATATTCATTCAGATGAAAGGCGGCAAGGAATGGTGCCAGGAACTTATGGGAACTGGAGGGTGAAAACGGTATAGGGATAGTGCGAGGTGCAGGTCAGGGTGCCGCCGTGGAGCTGCATAATCTGACGGGATAGAGCCAGACCGATGCCGCTGCCGCTACTATTTTTCCTGGTGGAGTAGAAGGGCAGGAAAATCTGTTCAATCTGATTATCGGGAATCTCGGGGCCGTTGTTTGTGACGGTGATGCAGGCCTTGCCGCCGGGAGCGGATGCAAGTACCCGGACGTATGCGTCCTGAATGCTGTCGGTAGCCTGAACAGCATTGCGGATGATGTTTATCAGAGCGAGTGACAGCAGACTGGAATCGGCCTGAAGAATGACATTGCCTGCGGTTTCAAAGCTGATGCGGTCGTAGCCGGGTTCACTGGAAAGAAGCGTCTGGAGCTGACCGAAGATCTGCGCTGCGGGAATGCTGGCCAATGTCGGCTGCGACAATACGGTGAGCTGACGGTATGACTCGAGGAAATTGCAGACATTGTGCGCCTGAGAGTTGATGATGCCGATGGACTCCAGACGGTCTTCCTCGCTCTGCAGTTCGGGATTCTGAACCATGAAGTCGGTCAGCGAAACGATTGGCGTGACTGTATTGCGGAGCTCGTGAGTCATGATGCGAAGGATGCGCTCGTAGTAGTTCTTGCGTGTCTCTAACTCGTTCTGATCGCGGCGGTATGATGCAAGAATGCGGTTCATGTCCTTCGATGCCTGACCGAGCAGAGGGTCGTCGGTCTCCGGAATATGCAGCATGGTATCGCCCATCGCAATGGCACGTGACATCATCACTGTCTGGCTGATGGGATAACGGATGAGACGGACCAGACGCACAATGGCGGTGACTGCCAATATTCCAGCGACAATAGCAAGCGGGATTGATTTACCTGCCAGTACAGCGGCCACAGCCGGCAATGCCGCCGTAAAAAAAACGGAAGCCGCCACGTGTCTGGTGTAGTGACGGCTAACTGATGCCATAGCGTTTCATCTTGTTATACAGGGTCTGCCGGCTGATTCCCAATTTCGTCGCAGCCTCGGTGTAGTTGCGACCGCTCTCCTGAATAGCCTCAAGAATGGACAGGCGCTCCATTTCCTCAAGGGTTATGCGGGGCTTTTCTTCAGGCCTTCCATCGGATCTCACATCAGGCTTTCCATCTGATTTTACATCGGATTCCATATCGGATTTTACGTCGGATTCAGCCTGCCTGCCCGCAGCCTCCCTGGCCGCACGTATCCGCTGCCGGCGTTTCAGTATCGCCTCATTCAGCTTGCTTATCAGGTCGTTGTTGTCCCAGGGCTTCTCAATGAAATCGACAGCACCGTTCTTTAGCGACTGGACCGCCAGACTGACATCGCCGAATGCCGTTATCATGACCACAGCCGGAGGATTTTCCAATCCGCTGCGGTTCATTATGCGGTCCAGCCAGAACAGACCGTCCTGACCGTCCAGATGTCCCTGACCGAAATTCATGTCCAGCAGCACGGCATCGATGTCGTCATAGCCAATCTGACTCGGAATGAATTGCGGACTCCCCACGACCACGACACTGCTGAACTGGGTCTTGAGAACCAGATTCAAAGTACTGCGTACCGCCGCATTGTCATCAATCACCAGTATCTTAGCGTCTGTCATACAGAGCAAAGGTATAAATTTTTAATTTACTCCCCCAAGAATATCAGTCGGATTGGTATGCATAATCTTCCTGATATTCCATACAGTTGACAATGTCATTACAAGAGCGGTGATAAGCAGCACCAGAGGGATGCGCCAGGAAAACAGCCGCCCATTATCCATATGCCTAATGCCATGCAGACAATGGAAATGAGATTGAAGGCAGAATTGCTCTTCAAGTTGCGTATGGCTGTTATTAAGATAGTGCTTGAACATGACAGCTCAATTTGTTTTCACACAAAAATACCATGACAAGTCCGATGCGGCAAACAAAAATGCGGGAATCGTCAGATTCCAGTGAAAAGTGTCCAATTATTTGACACTATCACAAGAAGATGTCAAAAAGATGCCAATTTGACATCTATATATTATCTTTGCATCAAATCAATGGAGATATGGCACAAACAGCAATGACAATCAGAATGGATAATGACTTGAAAGTCAAGTTCAATAATCTTTGTGAGGAATTAGGCATGAGCACCAACACTGCAATCAACATTTTTGCACGTCAGGTGGTCAGAAAACGTTGTATTCCTTTCCCCATCGAAGCATCATCGGCCGATGAAACAGCTGTAAAAGCCCGCATGGCAATAGAACGCATGCGTCAAAGTGCAGTCCAAGCCGGGCTTGAGGACATGACGCTTGAAGAGATTAACAATGAAATCAGAATTGCCAGAGAAGAACTCAAATGAAACTCTATGCCGTGATTGACACGAATGTACTGGTGTCGGCACTGTTGTCAAAGCATACTGACTCAGCAACCGTACAAGTACTTGACAACATTGTAAGCAACAATGTCATCCCATTATTCAATATGGAGATACTTTCCGAATATCAGACAGTTCTTGGCAGGACGAAATTCCCGTTTACTGCTGATGACATCAGTCTGCTATTGTCATACATTACAGAGAATGGGATAGAATGTTCACGTACCTACTGTGATGAAACGTTTCCAGATCCTAAAGACATTGTTTTCTATGAAGTTGCATTGTCAAAAGAGGATTCATTCCTTGTGACAGGAAACACCAGGCATTTTCCTGTAAAACCAATAGTGGTGACACCTGCTGAATTCATTAAAATCATAGCAAGCGTTTCTGCCAAATGAAAGAGGCATATCAATTCTGTTATACTTTTCATTATTCGGATTTGACGATTGTATAAGGTTCGATGCGGGCAATGCGGCGTATCTGGGCGGCTACGGTCAGGGCCACGAAGGCGGCCACTATCAGGAAAACGCACAGGTAGAACAGCGGGCCGTAGTTGAACATCTGTCTCCATATTGCCATTGCCGATGATGTTTCCAACAGATGGAAGATAATGTAGGTCAGCGGGAACGCTATGGCGGCCGATATGAGCAGCAGCCACAGATAGAAGCGGCCCAGCAGGGCGGCAATCTGGCGGGTCTTTGCGCCGTTTATCTTCCTGATGACCATTTCCTTGCGACGCACGGTCGTTTCCATGGTGACTACTGAATAGATGCCCAGGAGCGATATGATAACAGCGATGCCGGCAAAGAGCCAGAAGAAACGCATCAGGGCACGCTCCATTCTGTTTGTTTGTTGCAGATTATCGTAGAGTGTGGGTATCTCCGGGGTAACCTGTCCGGGATAATACTCATGGTAGATGTTATCAATGACAGCCTTGCGGACTTCATCGACAGTGCCGGGCAAACATTTCACCATGTATGTTTTATAGTAAGCGGAAGGAACGTACATATAAACCGAAAATTGTGACGCTTTACTGTAATAATGATTATCTCTACCGAAATCCTTTGGAGCATCCACAATTCCGGCTACTGTTACTGTCCTGACATCTTCGTCTTCGTAATACAGTCTCTCAATGGTAAGTTCGTCACCGGCACTGATTCCGTGCGCATCGGCCAGCCCGGCATCGACCATTACCTCATCGGCATTGCCCAGCCATCGGCCTTCAAGCAGCGAAACACCTAAGAACTGCAACTCATCAGGACTACACATACACCATTCAATGAGTTCGGAGGATTGAATAACACCATGATTGGGTGTCAGCGTACCGTCCCAAATGGAACTATGCACATATTCACGGACTGAAGGGATGGCGTCAAGCGTCTGCTCTATCCGTGCGCCCATTGACGGTTCATCTCCAAGTTCTGGAATGATGAGTATCTCCTTCATTTCATTTTTTGTAAGTCCGGGATAGATACCAGACATATTCTTGCGCACCTGCAGGAGCATGGCACACAGCAGAGTCACGAAAATGAAGCTGACGGTCATCTGTCCGCCTATCATGATATTACGCCACAGGTGATGTCCGGTATCAGGTCTGAGATGTGCCTGCATTGTATGGCGTCTTATACGGACCGTGGCAATCCATGCCACCAGAAGTCCAAGCAGCAGAAGGATGAATATGTGCTGAAAACTCTGTCTCAGCATTGTGGCGGTATCGAACTCGAAATCCAAAGTTGCGTACAAACTGATACGCAACATAGGGGTGCAAAGCATGATGATGACTATGGTGGTGATTCCTACCAGCAGCATGGTTACAAGCACCTGAATGCCGACCATGAGCCAGAGGTCCCATCCGCGCGCCCCATTGACTTTCCGCAGCGTGTATTCCCTGTCACGCTTGAATATGCTACTTATGAGCAGATGCAGGAAATTGCCGAGTGCTGACAGCAGGACAATCAGACCGGGTGCCAGAATCAGCAGCAGCACCAGTATATACTTGTCTCCTATCCCAGACTTTACATTGCCTGTAGGGACAGCCTTGAAACTGTATGTTCCGGCCTGCCCGTAGCTGGTGGGCAGAGCGAACTTATCATTGAAGCTGTCAACCCCGACGCCCTGACGCAGAAGTATTCTGAGGTTCAAATACATATCTATGTCACGTGAATTCATGATCCAACAGCTACCGGGCTGGAATGCGGCAATGGAATTGTTAGGCGGCAGATCTTCTATGACAGCCCTGACGGTGTATGTCGTGCCCGAGAGACCTTGTGTGAGCCTGCGTCCTATGGCGGCATCAACCGACCCGAACAGTCTGCGTGCATACTTTGCACTCATCAGCATGCTGTTTTCCGAACTTGTCGCAACGTCCCAACTTCCAGCCAGAAGAGCCGGATTGTAGAAATGCTGCAAGGTAGTGTCACAGTAAATTACGTACAGAAATTCAGATTGGTCATCTTCCGGCTGTCCGTTTGTGATACCATCATCTTCAACAACAAATGGATTCAATTCATTCCGGTAAGCGAACACAGATTCCACATCGGGGAAATTGTCAATGAAATCTTCAGGATTGAAATTTACGTTCATAAAAAGCCGGAGTTCTGAATCAGTTTCCTCAAGACTTTTCACCGCAAACACCCTGTCGTGGTTCTCATAGTAATTGTCAACCGTCAGCAGGCCGTGCACAAAGTACGCGCAGATGCCGAAGCAGAAGAACGCTACGGCCAGTCCCACTATGGTGAATACAGTCTGGAATCCTCCGTTCCAGAGATTGCGGAAAGTTGTTTTAAGATAATGCTTGAACATAACTGCCTATTTTGTTTTCACACAAAAATACCATGACCCAGTCCGATGCCGCAAGCAAAAAAGCGGGAATCGTCAGATTTCAGTGAAAAGTGTCAAATAATTGGACAGTTTTCAGGCAGAAAGTACTATTTCTGACTTTTTCGTTTTTAGTGCAGAATTCCGTCATAGTACTTTTGTGTGAACAAAAACGGAAAACTATGTTCGGACATTACATCAGAATAGCGTTTCGCAATATCTGCAAGTACGCACTGCAGAACACCGTCAGCATCATAGGGCTGGCTGCCGGTTTCATTGCGCTCAGTCTGTCATCACTGTGGGTGAATTACGAGGACAGCTACGACACATTCCACAAGGACTATGACAGGATATGGTCCTTTTACAGTAAGCAAAGCGGCTCCGGATTCAAAGGGCTGGTGGCAAAACGCGATTTTGATTCGGAGGGACGAATGTTAGGCAGAGTCTGGTCCCGGTATAAGGAACATCCTGAAGACTGGCCAGAGATAGAGGGCATCTCAATCTATTTCTACGATAGGCCGGCGGAAGGCAGGCATGGCGAACTGAATGTTGATGAATACTTTTTCGACATATTCAGCATTGATGTGGTTGCCGGGAATCTCAGCTCTCTGTATGACGGTTATGCAGTGGGCATTTCCGATGAATATGCACACAGTCTGTTCGGCGATGAGAATCCGGTTGGGAAGAAAATAGACGGAAGGACCGTCGTAGCAGTGTTCAGGAAATGGAGTCATACCTGTCTTGACTTTGACATGGTGTCCTACATGCCTGTCGGTAGCATTATGGATGACAATGCCTATTATCCGATGTTCATCAAGGTAAGTGCAGGAACAGATGCCCATTCTTTAATCAGAAAAATATTTTATGACCATTCGGAGGAATATGTGTCAGACATTCACGTGTTTGACATCAGCCAGGGGCACAATATTCTGGATTATGACCTGTCGAAACTGAACATACGCAATCTTAAGACCTTACGTACGGCGAGCATACTGCTGGTGCTGTGTGCAGTCACCAACTGGTTGTTGCTGTTTTTGACAGGACTTGGCAGCCGTCGTCGCGAACTTGCTCTGAGAACGGTCAGCGGCAGCACGAATGGCGGACTGCTTGCGCTGCTGACGGTCGAGGCAACGATGTATCTTGCATTGGCATCAGCTGTCGGCGTATTCCTTCTGGCATTGCTGTTCCGTCCGTTCACGCAGTATGCGGACATAGGACTGGACGGAGCGCATTTCATGGTGATGGGTGCGGCATGGCTGGGAGCCCTGCTGATGGCTTCGCTGGTCATAGCGGTCGGTGCCATTGTCATGAGCCGCCGTACACAGCTTCGAAATCAGATGGAATCCGGGCACAGACACACCATGCGCAAACTGAGCCTGTTCGTGCAGATAGCAGTGAGTGTCATGCTGGCATTCTGCGCTCTGGTCATGCTCAGGCAGATGGTCTTCAGTAACCGTCAGGACTGGGGATTCCGCATCAAGGATACAGTTGTAATCCAGACCAATTTGTCCAAAGGTATGACCATCCATTATATGGATAATGATGAATACACAACATCAACATTTGAAAGAAGCGCAGAAGATGTAGTGTCCGGCGAAATGATGCAGAAACTCCGTTCATTTGCTGGAGT
>JAKSIX010000032.1 GCA_024398595.1 Bacteroidaceae bacterium
GAGAGAAAAATGAAACAAAAATCAGAAAAATAAATACCTTTGTGACGGTCTTCAGCTGTTCAGAATTGGATGGCAAAACTGTTCACTTTTCGATGGCAATTTACATATGGCAATTTTGTTGAACCGTTAGTCCATGATAATATACTAATGAAGAAGTCATTTCCAATTACGAAGACGCAGCAGGGAATTTATTTCTCGGAGTCGAAGGCTGTGGGTAACAGTGACTACAATATATGTCTGCTTTACAGGCTTGGGGCGGATGTCGATATTGACAGACTCAGGGAGGCTGTGGCGGCGGTGCTGAACAATCATCCTTACGTGTGTTCAAGTATAGAGCATACGGACGATGGCGGGATCTGCATAGTGCCGCCGGCGAAAGCGCAGACTGCCGCGAGTGCCGTCAGGGAATACGGGGACAGGGAATCGCTCAAGGCGGAGATGCAGCGCAGGTTTGACATCTTCTCGGAGCCGCTGTTCCGTTTCGGTCTGTGCCGTACTGCCGAGGGTAACATTTTCGGACTCTGTTTCCATCATATTGTGTTTGACGGAGTGTCATTTACCGTGTTCAAGGAGGACTTGGGCAAGGCCTACAACGGAGAGGAACTGGAGCCGGAACAGACTGACAGCTTCATTCTTGCGGTGCAGGAGGAGAAATCACGAGGAAGTCAGGAGTTTGCCGATGCTAAGGACTGGTATGCCGCAGAGTTTGCTGCGGCTGCCGATGCGGCTACAGCGCCAATACCGGACGTGTTTGATGATACTGTGCCGGAAGATACGCAGTGGAAGTCGGTGACATTCCCGATGGCTGTCCCGTACGAAGCTGTATCGTCATTCAGCAGGGAGAATGGGGTGGGCATAAGCATTCCGTTCACGGCGGCATTCGGATACACTCTTTCCAATTTCACCGGTGATTCCGGGGCATTGTTCGCGACCATACATCACGGACGCAACAGCAGTGAGACATCGCGCACATTGGGAATGATGGTCAAGACTTTCCCTGTCTATCAGAATTTCAAGGAGGACAGGAATATCGCGGAACTGCTGAAGCAGACCTCAGAGCAGATACGCGGTGCCAGAAGCCGTGCGCTCTATTCATTCGGCGACTGCTGCACGGACCTTTCGCTGACACCGCAGATATGTTTCGCGTTTCAGGGCAAGCTGTACGATTACCGCATTGGACTTGGCGGCAGATTGCAGGAGACTGAGGACATACGTTCCTGCCGTCCGGGTTATGCAGTATTGGCCAATGTGTTCCAGGATGCCGACGGAAGCTTCAAGTGTATGATGCAGTATTCTGCAAGGCAGTATTCCGACGGAATCATAAGTGAATTCGTGAGAAGTTTTGACAATGTGCTGTCGGGACTTCTGAAGTCGGAGAATGTCTCGGGGATAGAGTTGTGCGATGCCGTGCAGGCCGATGAGGTAGCCGCATTCAGCAGGACTCCGGAAAAGGCAGCTGAAAACGATACCGTCGTTTCGCAGTTCCGTGCCTGTGCAAGGGCTTATCCGGACAATGCTGCTGTGATTTTCCGTGACAGACGTATTACATACCGTGAACTGGATGAGCGCAGCAGCCGTCTTGCCGCAGAAATCGCCGATAGAATCGGTGGCCGGCAGAATAGGGAACTGGGCATACCCGTTGTATCGGTTATGGTGGGAAGGTCTGAAATGTTCCCGATATATACTCTGGCGGTAATGAAGGCCGGTGCGGCATATCAGCCGCTCGATCCGAGCTATCCTAAGGAGAGGCTGGACTTTATGGTGAAGGACAGCGGAGCCTCGCTTCTCATTGTGGATTCGGACTTGAGTGAACTGGTCAGCTTTGACGGAGAAGTGATGCTGACAGACCCGGATGCCGGTATAGCCGGTGATATGAAATCCTTTGGCGGACACGTGGTGAAGCCGTCTGATGCGGCGGTTCTGCTCTATACTTCCGGCTCGACAGGTACTCCTAAGGGTGTGGTCATAGGACAGCATAATCTGGTGACGTTCTGCCATTGGTACAGGCGTTATTACAGTCTGAATCCGGGCGACTGTGTGGCCGCATACGCATCGTTCGGCTTCGATGCGGATATGATGGATCTGTACGCGCCTCTTACTACCGGTGCCGCCTGCGCCATTGTGCCGGAGGACATCCGTCTGGATTTTGACGCATTGGGCGGGTATTTCACAAATTGCGGCGTGACGCACAGCTTCATCACCACCCAGGTGGGCTATCAGTTTGCGACACTCTTTCCGGAGCATCCTACGCTGCGCCATCTGTCAATAGGCGGAGAGAAACTTGCATCAATCAATCCTCCGACAGGCTATAAGTTCTATAATGTGTATGGCCCTACGGAGTGTACGGTATTCTCTACTATATACCCTGTGCTGGAATCCGAACCGAATATCCCGATAGGAAAGCCGCTTGATACCCTTAATTGCAGGATTGTGAACCGTTTCGGCCGGAATCTGCCGGTTGGGGCGGCAGGTGAGCTGATTATCATTGGCGAACAGGTGTCGCACGGGTATCTCAACTCTCCGGAGAAAACCGCCGGTGTGTTCGGTGTGTATGGGGAGAAATCATACCGTTCCGGCGATGTGGTGCGCTACCGTGCTGACGGCAATATTGAGTTCGTCGGCAGGAACGACGGACAGGTGAAGATTCGCGGATTCAGGATAGAACTGAAGGAGGTGGAGGCTGTCATCCGTCAGTTTGACGGCATTAGGGATGTGACAGTACAGGCATTTGATCTGGCGAGTGGGGGCAAGTTCATTGCCGCATACGTGGTAAGTGACGGAAAGGTTGACGTCAGCGTGCTTGACAAATTCATTCTCTCGCAGAAACCGCCTTATATGGTGCCTGCCGTGACTATGCAGATTGATGCCATTCCTCTTAATGTGAATCAGAAGGTTGACCGGAAGAAACTGCCGGAGCCTGTCACTCCAGTAGCGGGGGCATCCGATGCCGTGCAGGATAACCGTGATCCGAATGTGTTGGAGAAGAGACTGCAGGAAATGACCGCCGGACTCATAGGAAGTGAGGTGGGTCTGAGCGTGCCGCTTACATATTGCGGACTGTCGTCAATCCTGTCAATGCGTCTTGCCGCTCAGATTTACAAGGAATTCGGGGTGAAGATAGGCAGTTCCGAGCTGTTGTCAGGCATAAGCATAACCGATGTGGAGAATGTCATTCTGGAGTTTCTTCTGAACAGAGGCAACGGACAGTCGGACAATGCGGATAATGCCGGTGAGACCATCAGCAATGGTATCTCCCGCCTGTCATTCTCTCAGCAGGGTGTATATGCCGACTGTCTGGCGCATCCTGACAGCACTATCTATAACATCCCTATGGAAGTGCGTTTCCCTGCGTCAGTGACTGCGGAAGCATTGGAAAAGGCTGCGGAGAGTGTACTTGAGGCGCATCCTATACTGTTCGCCAAGTTCCAGGCTGACGAGGACGATGAGATAGTGCAGGTCGTTCCCAGGACTCGCAAGGCTGAGATACCTGTTGTCCTGACGGATAATGCCGACGAAGAAAAACAACGTTTTGTCCGTCCTTTCGATTTGGAGAATGATTCGCTCTGGAGAGCTGAGATAATGACTTCTGCCGCTTGCGGACCGGTGCTTCTGCTCGACATACATCATCTGGTGTGCGACGGAGGCTCGTACGATATCATCTTCAGGGAACTTGTGTCACTTCTGGACGGTGGCTCTGTAAGTGACGAGAGATACACCTATCTCAATTTCTGCAAGGATCAGAAGTCATTTGCGGCCAGCGACAGTTTCAAGGAACACAAGGAGTTCTTTGCCGGGCAGTTGCGCGACTATGAGAATGTTACGGAGATAGCTCCAGATATATCGTCCGAAGGTCCCGGACGGCAGGCCGAGGTGGCTGTCGGGCTTCCGCAGCACTTGCTTGACTGGCACTGCGAAGGTGTGACTGCGGCAGGTTTCTGGCTTGCGGCTGCGGCCTACACGATAGGACGTTATGCCAATGCACAGGATGTCTACATCTCCACAGTCAGCAGCGGTCGTCAGAATCTCGACATAGAATCGACAGTAGGTATGTTCGTGAATACGCTTCCTGTCTGCATACGTCAGGGCAAGGGTAGCGTGAAAGAGTATATTGACGGTACGGCTGAAGTCCTGCGCGGTACAGTGGCTCACGAGAATTACCCGTTCTCCATAATAGCGGCGGATTACGGCTATTCGGCGGCGATTACATACGCATATCAGTTGGGTATTATCTCCGATGCAGAGATTGGCGGCGAAAAGGTGGGGTTCGGGTCATTCGGACTGACAGAACCTAAGTTCAAGATTGGCGTATTCATCGAGGTTTATGACGGTAAGCCTTCACTTGTCATCCAATACGATGATTCGCTGTACAGCCGTGGACTGATGCAGTCGCTTGCTGACAGCATTGTTACGGCTGCCATCAATATGACAGATAACGGGAGTGCACCTATGCGTAGCGTGAGCATTCTCAGTGACAGTCAGAAGAAGGTTCTTGAGCCATTCCATAAAGTGGCGGATTCTGTATCGGCGGTCGGTACATTCCACGATGGCATCGCACGTTGGGCACGCGAGACTCCCGATGCTGTCGCAGTCGTGGCATCGGACCGTACCCTGACCTACAGGGAGTTTGACCGGGAAGCCTGCCGTATGGCGCGTGCATTGGCCGGAATGGGACTTGTCAAGGGCGACAGGGTAGTGCTCCTGTTGTCGCGTACAAGCGATTTCCTCGTTGCCGTATATGCCGTGATGAAATCGGGTGCGGCGTATATCCCGATGGATCCGGAATATCCTGCCGACAGAATATCATTCATTCTGGAGAATTCCGAGGGTCGCTTTGTGCTGACTACGGCTGACAAGGCAGGCGATTATGCAGACCGCGCTCTCGACATAGAGGATGTGCGCAGGGCTGCAGCCTCCTGTTCCCCGGAGCCCCTGAATGTGGATGTGACACCCGATGACTTGGCGTACCTGATTTACACAAGCGGCTCTACGGGTACGCCTAAGGGCGTAATGCTGCAGCATCGCGGCATTGTCAATTATCTGACTCCGCATCCGGCGAATCCGCACACGTATGCCGTTGCCACAAGGTCAAATGGCGTGGTCTGTAGTGCAACGGTATCGTTTGATCTTTCGATTCTCGAATACGGAACGGCCCTGTTCAACGGTAAAATGCTTGTTTTTGCTGACGAAAAGACCACTACAGACAGCCTTGCTTTGGCAGAACTTTACCGCAAGACCGGTGCTGATGTGCTGAGCGGCACTCCGTCGCGAATAGACACCTATATGGAAATGCAGGAGTACCGCGATGTCATCAGGGACTGCAAGGTGATACAGATGGGCGGTGAGAAACTTCCGGCTTCGCTGATGAAGCGTCTTCAGTCAATGACGGATGCGGAAATCTACAATATGTACGGTCCTACGGAGATAACCATCTGCTGCAATGCGGCCAAACTCAATGACAGCAGTATCGTATCTGTCGGTGCTCCGTTGCCCGGTTTCACCGAGTATATCATTGATTCTGACGGCAATGAACTTCCGGCAGGCGTGATGGGCGAACTTCTCATCAGTGGAGTGGGAGTATGCCCCGGCTATTACAATCTGCCGGACAAGACTGCTGCGGCATTTATCGGGTGGAACGGTACACGTGCCTACAAGTCCGGCGATTATGCCAAATGGACTGGCAACGGTCAGGTGGTCATTCTGGGACGTACCGACAATCAGGTGAAACTGAACGGCCTACGCATAGAGCTTGGCGAGATAGAGACCGTGATGGGCGAGCAGAGCGGTGTCCGACAGTGCGTGGTGGCAATACGGAAAGTCGGTCAGCAGGATAAGCTTGTGGCCTGGTACACCACAGACGGTCCCTGTACTCCGGATTCAATCAGGGATGGTATGTCGGAACGCCTTACTCCGTATATGGTGCCGAACATCCTGATGGAACTGAAGGAAATGCCTGTCTCGCCTTCCGGTAAGATTGATATGAAAAAACTGCCTGAACCGACGGTGGCGGAGCGTGAGTATGTGGCACCGGAGAACAGCCTTGAGAAGTTCTTCTGCGATGCTGTTGCGCAGGTGCTGAAACTGGACAGGGTAGGCACCAGTGACAATTTCTTCGAGATTGGCGGTACCTCGCTCGTCGCGATGCGTCTGTCTGTGGCAATAAGCCGTGGCGGATACAGGCTTGCCTACAAGGATATTTTCGACAATCCGACACCTGCGGCTATGGCTGCCTTTGTCAATGGGGGCACTGTGATTTCGAACGTACTTCCCGAAGATGATACGGAGATTTCCGGCTACAATTACGGACGGTTCGCCGATATTGTCAGCAGGAACAACATCGGTACCTATTTCAAGGATACATCGGTGCGCCCACTTGGCACTGTGCTGCTTACTGGCGCTACGGGCTATCTGGGCATTCACGTGCTGCGTGAACTTTTGGAGGACAGGAACGTTCCTGCCGTATGGTGTCTTGTGCGCGGACAGAAGAATGCGGACGCGATGAACAGAATCCGGACAATGCTGTTCTACTACTTTGACAATATATATCAGGAAGAGGTAGGGAAGCGTCTGTTCGTATTCGAAGGCGATGTGACGAAGCCTATTGAACTGGGTAACATTCACATTGACACAGTAATAAACTGTGCCGCCAATGTGAAGCATTTCTCGGCCGGTACGGATATTGAGGATATCAACATCGGCGGTGCGCTCAACTGCATTGACTTTTGTCTCAGGACCGGTGCGACATTCATCCACACCTCTACCGGCAGCGTGTCGGGCGTGACATTGAGCGATGACCCGCATCCTACGGCACATATCCTGCAGGAGAACGAACTGTATTTCGGTCAGGTATTGGACAACAAGTATCTCCGCTCGAAGTTCCTTGCGGAGAGGGCGGTTCTTGAGGCTGTTGCAGAGAAAGGCCTGAAAGCAAAGATTATGCGTCTGGGTAATCTCGCTCCGCGAAGCAGTGACGGCGAGTTCCAGATAAATTTCCACAGCAACTCGTTCATGGGTCGTCTGAAGGCTTACCAGACGCTTGGTGCCATTCCGTACAGCGGTCTGATGGCCAAGACGGAGTTCTCGCCTATCGATGAGACCGCACGTGCGATATGTCTGCTGGCAGGCACCAATTCCGATTGCGTGATTTTCAATGTGTTCAATCCGCACAGGGCTCTGTATATAGATCTTGTGGATAGAATGAACAGGATGGGACACGGGATAAGGGCGGTTGGCGGCACTGAGTTTGAGCGTATACTTCAGGAAGCTTTGCAGAATCCTAAGAACGCCGACATACTGCAACCGATGCTGGCATACACCTCGCGGAGCGACGGCAAGACGGCTGTATTCAACAGCTATGCGTCCGATTACACGACTCAGGTACTGTATCATCTAGGCTTCCAGTGGAATACCACTACCTGGGACTATATGGAACAGTTCCTGGCGCAGATTCAGGCTCTTGAATTCTTTGATGACGATTATGACCGATAGAATATGATAGACGGAAAATCAATGGCTCACGGAATCTGGCAACAGGTCGGAGCCTACAAGGATAAGGTGGGGAAGGCTTTCCCTGATAATTTTGAGGATCTGCCGGTAATCAGCAAGCAGGATTATCTGCTGTCATATCCTATGGAACAGCTTTGCCGTCCCGGCGATATGGACCGCATTCATCTGATTGGTGCAAGCAGCGGTTTCTCCAAGTCCGGAGCTGTGTTCTGGCCCAAGCGGCCGTGTGACGAGAAAGCGTATATGGAGAGTATTGAGGCAATGTTCATAGACCATTACCACATTGACACCAGGAAGACCTTGTGTATAGAATGTCTGGCATTCGGGATGTGGATAGGCGGAATGCAGATAGCGGCGGCGATACGCAATATCGCTCTGTCGGGCAATTATCATTTCACAATTGCCACTCCCGGTCTGAATCTCCGCGAGGCGGTGAACGTGATAGAGGCATACCACGGGCGGTATGACCAACTGCTTGTTATTACGAATCCATCGAACATTCCCATTATCACAGCACTGATACGGGATAGCGGAATCCGACTGAAACCGGGCACGACATATTTTCCGGTCGTCGGTGAATATTTTACGGAATCTCTGCGTGAGCATATCTGCGTGGAATACGGTCATCCTGCCGATTCCACAAGCGTACTCTGGACAGGTTACGGGAGTGCTGATACCGGCGATGTGTCGTATGAGACTGTGGCTTCAATAAAAGTCCGCAAATGGTTCGCATCGCATCCCGACAGGAGCGTGGAGATATTCGGTACTGAGGATACGCCTATGATGCTGAATCTGAATGACAAATGTCTGGTTGAGATTATTGGCGGACACATTGTCGTGACCAAAGACCAGTTCATACCTTTAGTACGCTATGACACGAAGGACCGTGGCGGACTGATGGATAGGGAGTCTTTGAGAGGCATCGTGCCTGATGATCTGCTGGACGCTATGCCTGAGCAATGGATGTATGTATTCGGCCGGGCCGACAATGCTGTGATATTCTACGGAACCAACCTGATGGTCGGAGATATACAGCAGTGGTTGCTGTCACTGTCCGAGGCCGAGGGCTATGGTGGGTTGTTTTCCGTTCACGAGGCTGTGGATAACGATATAAGCACCTTTGAGTTCACCATTTATACACGTGGGGAGAAGCATTCTGACAGTGACCGGTTCCAGACCTTGCTGCTGGAATATCTCTGCGGTTATAGTGCGGAGTTCAGCTTCAAGTACCATAATCTCACCAAGTCCTGCGACAAGCCTCTTGTCACAGTGCGTACAGAGGATATATCAGCCCTGCAGGGCAATCTCAAACACAGATTCGTAATCTGACAAACGTATTATTATGATAGAAGACAATCAATTGGAACGTGCGGCTGAAATCTTTCAGACAGCCCGCAAGGCACCATATTACAGGCAGAAATACAGTGGCCTTGGTGTCCCGTCATCGTGGGATGAGTGGCGGAGGATTCCGGTACTGGAGCGTACCGAACTTTACGATAACACATATCCGCGTACCACGACAATGTTTACCGGAGCTTTGGAGGATTCCATAGTGAGCAGTACCGGTGGCTCAAGTGGGGTGGCGCGTACCATAGTCCTGAGGCAGAACGAGTGGAACGATTTCTGTCAGAAGCAGGCCGAAGCTTTTATGAGGCTTGGTGTAAGTAAGGACGATATAGTGGCGAATATGTTCGTGGCCGGTCATCTATGGCCATCGTTCATCGGCGCACACGAGATGATAATGCGAAGCAGCTGTGTGCATCTGCCCATTTCTGCGAATATCGGTATAGACGAGGCATACAGGCTTTGCCGTGAGTATAAGCCGACGGTAATCCTGTCACTCCCTACATTTTTCGTGCTGATGGCCGACATAGCCAAGAAGGACAATAAACCGTTCGATGGCCTGCGTATGGCCTGCTATGCCGGTGAACAGATGAGCCGCGAGGCTGAGGCTCACGTCAGGAAATGGCTTGGGGTAAAAGAGATAAAGCCTCTGGCATATACGAGTGGCGACTGTGGAATTATGGGTTATCAGTGCGCAGACTGCGGATTCGGGGAATATCATACGCTCACCGATTTCCAGCTGATAGAGATTGTTAATCCTGTCACTTTGGAACCTGTCGGTCCCGGTGAGACCGGCGAGATACTTGTCACCAGTCTCAGACGCGAGTTCCATCCCATTATCAGATACCGCATAGGCGATCTTGCATCGTGGATTGACAGGCCTTGCGCCTGTGGCAGTGCCGACAGGAAATATCGTCTGGCAGGCCGTGCAGGTGAGGATTTCAAGCTCGGTGGCGCATACGTCACGGTGGGTGAGTTTGAACGTGCCGTGAGCGAGGTGGAGGAACTGAGTCTGAACTTTCAGATTGAGCTTGCCGATGTGGCCGGTGCGCGGATGGATCTTGTGGTGAATGTGGAGTGTGACAGGCCGGAGAAGCACGCTGATGCTGCGCGTCGTCTGGAGGAGGTGCTGGCACAGCATATCCCGGACATTGCCGGTGGCCTGAAGATAGGTTTCTTCAACCGCTATGAGGTGTGCCTTGTGCCGCTCGGCAGTCTGCCGCGCAACCCGATAACAGGCAAGATAAAGAAAGTGATTGATCACAGGGTTGACTGATGGAGAAAAAGTCATCGGATGTAGACAGAATGTTCGGCAGCTATCTGTCTGCCTCAATTCTGACCATAGCCGCCGTTCAGGTCGCAAACATTGTGGATGCCTCACTTGTCGGAAACTTTATCGGCGACAATGGCCTGGCTGCTGTCAATGTGTGCAGGCCGGTGCTCCAGGCCATTTTCTCACTGTCCGTGTTCTTTGTCAGCGGTGGAACTATGCTTGTGGGTATGGCAATAGGCCGCAAGGACAGTGAGGGCGCTGACAGGATTTTCTCGCTTTCTATGGGAATGACCGTATCAGTCGCGTTGCTGATATCACTGGTCGGAACGGTTTTCCTCGGACCGCTCGTCAGTATGCTATGCAAATCGGAGGCTGTGTTACCATTGGCACGCGATTTTCTGAGGGTGATGCTGCTCTCGGCGGTGCCGATGATGCTTATGACGGCTGTCGATTTCTATGTCACTGTCGATGGCGAGCCGAAACGCGCATCGTTTGCCGTAATAGCAGGCAACATTGTGAATCTGGTTCTGGATATTGTCTTTATGAAATATCTAGGGTGGGGAATAACGGGTGCGGCACTTGCCACCTGCATTATGTACATAGTCTGCATATTGCTGGTGCTTCCGCATTTCAGGAAAGCCGGTACGCTGCGGCTGACAGGTAATCTCCGCAAATCCGATGCCCGTCCCATCGTAGCGTATGGCCTGCCTCTGTTCATCAGTTCAATTCTGCTCTCCGTACAGTTTGCCTGCAACAACATTGTCTGCAGCCGTTATTTCGGTGACAGCGGACTTGTGGCGTACGCAGTCTGTATGCAGCTGCTGGTGTTCTCCACCATTTTCCTGAACGGAACATACCGCACCATACAGCCGGTAGGAGCTATACTGAAGGGGCGTGACGATACGTATGGGATACATCTGTTAATCCGTAAGGCATACAGCTTCCTTTTCATCAGCCTTTCTGTATTCTCGGCATTGGTCATCGCCTTCCCGCGTCAGATTACAATGCTGCTCGGAGTTGGGGACATCGGCAATATCTCCGTAGCCGTAGCCGCGATTCCGGCTTTCACGCTTCAGATAATTTTGCAGACACTGATAGGCAATGTAGTCCCAGTGTATCAGATTTACTCCCGCAATAATCTTGCGCTGTTCCTTTCTGTGGTACAGGCCATTCTGCCATTTTTCGGATTCTGGCTGTTCTCGGAAATCTCGCTCCATTATACGGCTTTGAATCCCTGGCTTGGCTTTGCCGCCGGTCAGTTGGCATCTGTTCTTCTGCTGCTGATACCGGTCTGCCTAATCAGAAGGAGGACCACTGAACTCAGTCCGCTTTTCCTGGTCCCACGCATTGCGGGTTTGCGGGACTCAGATAATTAGAGTAGTTTTGAAAGATAAATCTGTAGTATGAAGAAAGGGAGAAAGTACAAAAGCGGTTCCATAGCCGGAAGCCTTACAGGGAGAATGGCCTTGCTGATGGTAGCCTGTGCAATCATCATTATGTCTTTTTCCTACAGGATGGTATCACAGAATGTCATAGAAAGCAGTCAGAGATATGCGAAGATGCTGCTGTCCGTATATGGCGATATGATGTGCTATGAGACAGAACAGGAGCACATTCCGATTGACCTTAATTACAGCAGTGATGCGGATTATCTGGGTGACTATTTCTGCAAGTGGTACAATGTGGATTATGTGTATCTCTATGCGCCGGATGTGGAGAACGGTACCGTTACGATAATTTCATTCTCCTGTGATGAAAAACTTGTGGGAAAATACAATGCTTATCGCGGGGACACGATAGTGGGAAGCGTGGTTGATTATAAACTTACCGATGATGAACTTGCACTATGGAACGGCGAGATGGCATTTGCGGTTTTGGATGCTGCGCTTGTCCCGTCTGATGTGGAGATTGAGTATCTTGTCAAGGACGCATTCGGCAACAAGGTGATTTTGGGAGGTGCCATATCGAATGAAGGGATAAGGTCTCAGATCCGGAGCGGTATCATCACCGTTGCCATTGCAATTCTTGCGATTATCGTGTTTGCTATAGCCATCTTCCATCTGCTTATATCCCGTAAGGCATCACTCCCTGCGAAAAATATAAGTAAGGCTATCGAGGACTATATGAAGGGAGGACAGCGGTCAAAGGTAAGACTGAATGAAAAAGGCTATCACGAGTTCGCTATGATTTCGGAGGCTTTCAACCGTATGTCCGATGATATTGACCGTTATATGGCGGACAATGAGACACTGAGCCGTGAACGGGAACGTCAAAGTGCGGAGATTGACATTGCCGCGTCAATCCAGCATGGGCTTCTGCCGGCAATGGAGGCCCTGACCGGGAACTGCCGGATACATTCAGGAATGAAGCCCGCCAAATATATCGGAGGGGATTTGTACGACTATATCCGTATTGACGGCAACCACACGATGGCAGTAGTGGCCGATGTGTCCGGCAAGGGCATGTCAGCCTCTATGTTTATGGCAGTTACGCTGACTCTCATCCGTCAGTTTGCCAGACTTGGACACAGTCCGGCCAGCATACTCGGCAATGTCAATTCCACATTGTCCGAAGAAAACCCGAAAATGATGTTCGTGACCGCGTTCATAGCCATATATGATTCTGAAAACCATACTGTCACGTATGCCAATGCCGGCCACAACCAGCCATATATAATCAGTGACAGACTTGTCCGCTTGGATGGCGCACCCGGTTCTCCACTTGGTCTCTTCCCTGACGAGCAATATACGGATGTGTCCGTGCCTATGAATGTGGGTGATACCCTTTTCCTTTATACAGATGGTGTCAATGAGGCCGTAACTGAGAATGGTGAATTCTTCGGTACAGACAGGTTGGAGAATGTGCTGACGGAATTGACCGGCGATTCTGACCCGGCACAGTGCGTGTATGATGCCGTGCGGGCCTTTGTCGGAAATGCAGAGCAGAACGATGATATTACCATGCTGTCGCTGACCGCTTGCGATAATGCACCTATTGAACTGGATTATGATATCAGGGAATTCCGGAAAATAAAGTCCCTGATAATGGACAGCGGTATGCCGGACCGGTTCAAACTTGATTTGTGCGTAGCCGCCGAGGAGTGTTTCGTAAATATCTGCTCGTATGCGTTCGACGGTGCGGTTCCTGAGGGTGAGAAGATACTTTTCTCGCTGGAGTATTCCAATCAGGCTGTATTGCGTTTTGTTGACGGAGGCCGTCAGTTTGACCCCAGAAAGAATATGCCATCGACGGACGAGTATGACATTGATACGAGGGTAGGCGGGCTCGGCAGGTTTATCGCGTTCACTGTTGCGGATTCGGTGGACTACGAATATACTGATGGAAAGAATATTCTGACAATTTCAAAAACATTAATGAAACAATAATATGCAAATCACAAAAACCGTTGGGAATGGTACTGTAATAATAAAGCCGGAGGGCTGGCTTGATACCGTTTCTTCCCCTGAACTCGGCGATGCAGTCGAGTCTGTCACCGAGGCCGGCTCCATAATTCTGGATTTTGACCTTGTGGAATATATGGCTTCCGCAGGTCTCAGGCAGATTCTTATGGCTCACAAGAAGTCACAGTCACTTGGCGCATCATTTTCAATCATAAATGTCTGCCCTCAGGTGATGAGCATTTTCAAGATGACAAACATCGACTCAAAACTCGACATCAAGGCCAAGAACCCAGCTTGAGATAATGATACGGCTTGATAATCTGTCGATAGGCTATCTGTCGGGCAAACACCATAGTAAGCCTGTGGCCGAAAATCTGTGCGCAGAGACAGCCGATGGTTCTTTGGTGTGCCTTGTTGGCGTGAATGGAATAGGCAAATCCACTTTGCTCCGCACAATCGGCGGATTCCAGAAACCATTGGCAGGTAGTGCTACGGTCGGCTCAGGGTCAAAGACGGCTTCAGTGACGGATATGACCCAGTCAGAACGGTCGCGTATGATAGGAGTCGTGCTGACAGAACATTCGGAACTTGCACGTCTGACAGTGTATGACATTGTCTCGTTTGGACGTATTCCATATACGGGACTGCTTGGGACATTGTCTGATGCAGACCATTCTGCGGTCAGAGATGCAATCCGTCTGGTCGGCATCGGACATCTTGCAGGACGCTACGTCTCTACACTCAGTGACGGTGAACGTCAGAAGGTTATGATAGCCAAGGCTCTGGCGCAACAGACTCCGGTGATACTTCTTGATGAGCCTTCGGCTTTTTTAGACTACCCGAGCAAGGAGGAACTGATGCGTCTGCTACTCCGTCTGGCCCACGATGAGGGCAAGACAATTCTCCTCTCATCGCACGACTTGGACATAATACGCCGCTTTTCGGACTCCTTCTGGATAATGGAGAACCCTTCCGGAACGGTCAGGGTCCGCTGTGAGGTCAGCTTGCCTTATTAGTATGCCGTTGCTGACTACTCCTATCAGAACTGTCTGGGTGGGAAGTCCTTCATCCGTGCAGCAAGTTCGCGTATGTGTTCCGGGGTGGTGCCGCAGCATCCTCCGGCTATGTTGATGAGGCCATCTGCGGCCATTTCGGAAAGAGCATCGGCCGTGTCGCACGGTGTCTCATCGTAGCCGTGGGCTGTAGGCAGTCCTGCATTTGGATATACGCTTACAGCGCATTTGGCCGATGATGCTATCTCGCGGACATACTCTTTCATTTCCTTTGCTCCGAATGAGCAGTTCAGACCGATACTTACAGGATTGTACTGCTCAGCCATTGCTATGAACTCCTGTATGGTGGAGCCTGTCATCAGACATCCGCCGTTCATCAGTGAGGCGGAAATCATTATCGGCATTTCCAGACCTTTCTCTTTCTGAACCTCCTGTATGGCCTGCAGGGCTGCCTCGGCATTACGCAGGTCTGTGATGGTCTCAACAAGGAATCCGTCGGCACCGCCTTCGGCAAGAGCTTCTGCCTGAGCCTTGTAGGCCTTCTTCAGACCATCGAAGTCAAGAGTCTCCGCAGGATCCATCATCAGTTCGATGATAGTAAGCGACTTCGCAGTTGGGCCCATGCTGCCCATCACCCATACCTTGCGCTCAGTCTGGCTGTCTGCGGCCTTACGGGCGGCCCGGACAGCTGCTATATTCAGTTCACGTACCTTGTCTGCCAGCCCGTAGGCTTCCTGCGATACGGCATTTGCACTGAAGGAGCAGGTGCAGAGAATGTCTGCGCCTGCATCCGTGTATGCCTTGTGTATGCCGTATATTACCTCTGGATTTGTCAGTGGCAGGGCATCGTTGTTGCCGTCATAATCCAGACCCAGTTTCTGGATTTCGGTACCCATGGCACCGTCCAGAATCAGTATCCGTTTATGCAGTTCGTCGGTAAGATTCATACGGAATATCTGTCGGATTAATAAGCGAACATCGGGTAGTCCTTCATGATGTCATTGACGCGGGCACGTACCGATGCAATGACTTTCTCGTCCTCGGGTGCGTTGAGCACTTCCTCAATAAAGGCTGCGATTGTCACCATAAGGTCTTCCTTTGCGCCACGTGTGGTAATGGCAGGTGTTCCGAAACGGAGACCGCTGGTCTGGAATGCCGAGCGGCTGTCGAACGGAACCATATTCTTGTTGGCTGTGATGTCAGCTGCGACAAGAGCCTTCTCTGCTACCTTACCTGTCAGGTCAGGATACTTGGAACGGAGGTCAACCAGCATACTGTGGTTGTCTGTACCGCCTGACACGATTGTAAAACCGCGTTTCACCAGTTCCTCTGCCAGAACCTTGGCGTTCTTCTGCACCTGCTTCTGGTACTCCCTGAACTCCGGCTGCAGAGCCTCGCCGAAAGCCACTGCCTTGGCTGCGATAACGTGCTCCAGCGGACCTCCCTGTGTGCCGGGGAATATAGCTGAATCGAGAATCTGTGACATCATCTTGACCTCGCCCTTCGGAGTCTTGAGACCCCACGGGTTCTCGAAGTCCTTGCCTAATAGGATGATACCTCCGCGCGGACCGCGCAGTGTCTTGTGGGTGGTGGATGTTACGATATGGGCATATTTGAGCGGGTTGTCCAGCAGACCGGCTGCAATCAGACCTGCAGGATGCGCCATATCAATCATAAGCAGTGCACCTACCTCGTCAGCAATCTTGCGCATACGTGCATAATCCCACTCGCGGGAGTAGGCAGAACCGCCACCGATGATGAGTTTAGGCTTGCACTCAAGTGCCATCTGCTCCATCTTGTCGTAATCGACGCGACCGGTTTCCGGATTCAGGTCGTAGCCAACAGCATTGTAAAGCACACCCGACGTGTTGACGGACGAACCGTGTGACAAGTGACCGCCATGAGCCAGATTGAGTCCCATAAAGGTGTCGCCCGGCTTGAGTACGGCAAACAGCACTGCTCCATTTGCCTGTGCGCCTGAATGCGGCTGCACGTTCACCCATTCCGCTCCGAACAGTTTCTTAAGTCTGGTGCGTGCCAGCTCCTCGGCTTCATCAACTACTTCGCAACCGCCGTAGTAACGGTGGCCGGGATAGCCCTCAGCGTACTTGTTGGTCATACAGGATCCCATGGCCTGCATAACCTGGTCGCTTACAAAGTTCTCGGAAGCAATCAACTCAATACCTTTCTGCTGGCGCAGATGCTCACGGTTGATGATGTCAAAAATCTGTTCGTCTCTTTTCATTGTCTTGTTATTTATTCATTCATTAAAACATTAATCCTACAGAGAAATGCAGCATACCGGATGTACGTCTCATAACGACTTCCGATACGTCAGGCAGTGGAACATTTGGTCTTATTGTTCCGTCGGATTGGGCTCTCAGGTCGAAATCGTATCCGAAATTGAGAAATACGCAGCTTATGTTGAAACAGATACCAAGTGTCATTTTCCAGTTGACCGGATAAAGGTCATCAATGGTACCGGCACTGCCGAATCCGGAATAATCGCTTCTGTATGTGCTTTTTAATGGTATGGACAGCTCCGGACCGGCGAATAATGACATATAGTAGGGAGCCTGTCTGATAATGTAAAAACCGAAAATGGCGGGTATCTGCAGATTCTGTCCCGAAACCGATAATGTCCGGGTTATCATCCCCTCCCTGCTGTTCGCATTGATGTCTTTTGGAACATCAAAGCTGACTGAAGAGACGTTGTTGTAATAGGAGACTCCGGTCTGGAGATAGCATCTGTTTATGTTTATTCTGGCAAATGCATCAAAAAGATAGCAGACTTCAGGACTTCTGCTGTAATTGGAAGTTGTGAAGTCACCTATACTTATCTCTCTCATATACAGGCTTGTAGAAGCACATCCGGCGGCGATGCCGAAATTAACGCGTCCCGGAATGACGCTTATGCTGCTTCTGGCACCGCATACCGGCGGCGTGATTATCGTAAGCATAAGTATCAGTCCGCGCACTTTGTTCATGACCTACAGCAGCCTTATATCCTCTTTTCTGATTTCCTTGTTGCAATACCTGCACCTCAATGTCCCGTTGTCCTTGTCAATTACATCGAATGTGGTATGCATCGGCTCGTGGTTGGTGATGCATTTCGGGTTGGGACATCGTACGATATTGTGAATTTCGTCAGGCATTGTTATGTGACGCTTCTCTGTTACGTCGTAGTCGTGTATTGTGGTCAGAACTATATTCGGTACTATTACGGACAGCTTGTTAACTTCCTCGTCCGTAAAATAGCGGTCTGCTATCTTGATGATTCCCTTGCGTCCCATCTTCCTGCTGCTCAGATTCGCACCTATCGTCACCGGCGTACTCATATTCTGGATGTTCAGCAGATTGACTACATCAAACACCTTGTCCGCCGGAATGTGGTCAATGACCGTTCCGTTCTCAAGTGCCGCAACCATTAATTTTGTCTTTTCCATATTGTGCGCTTTGAAACAGGTTATCAGATATCTATTCCCAATGAATGACAGATGAGTGCCTCCCGTACATACAGACCGTTCTTGGCCTGCTGGAAGTAGTATGCCGCAGGATTGCTGTCAACATCCTGGTCTATCTCGTTCACCCGTGGAAGCGGGTGCAGTATCCTGAGATTCGGTCTGGCGTTTTTCAGCATCTGGTTGCGAAGTATGAATGAGTCTTTGACACTTTCATATTCCATCAGGTTGGTGAAGCGCTCTTTCTGAACCCTCGTCATATAAATTATGTCGGAACCGTTTATCACATCATAGCTGAACTCGGAACTTTCCGTATATGCTATATGGTTTGCACAGCAGTATTCCTTGTATTCCTGAGGCATTTCAAGTTCTGCCGGCGCGATGAATCTGAATCTTGAGCTGAAATGTCTCATTGCCGTCAGCATGGAGTGTACGGTACGTCCGTATTTCAGGTCTCCGACGAGTGTTATGTCAAGGTCGTCCAGCCTTCCCTGTGTCTTTCTGATGGAATACAGGTCAAGCATGGTCTGTGAAGGATGCTGGTTGGCACCGTCGCCTGCGTTTATTATCGGCACCGGAGATACTTCGCTTGCATAGCGGGCTGCTCCTTCCAGATAGTGTCTCATAATAATCACATCAGCGTAATTGCTGACCATCATTATAGTATCCTTGAGCGATTCGCCTTTGGTGGAACTGGTAGTGGCTGCATCCGAGAATCCTATTACACGTGCGCCGAGACGGTTGGCCGCAGTCTCAAAACTGAGCCTTGTACGTGTAGATGGTTCAAAAAACAATGTGGCTACTACCACGCCTTCCAGAATTCTGCGGTTAGGCTCAGCCTCGAATTTCTCCGCCTGCTCCAGCAGATACAGTATTTTGTCTTTTGTCAGCTCCTCGAGCGATATAAGACTCTCTTTCCTAACAGACATTTCAAATTGTTTTTCCGGAGTTCCAAAGTTAAACCAAAAAACAATATATGTGGTAGTGTGCATTCCTAAATGTTATATATTTGTGGAAAAATGTCTTTAAGGTGGAAAAGGAATCTGGAAACTTCATCGCGAAACTGACAGGTTGGCTGTGGATAGTGTTCGGCATATTTGTAGTGCTTGTTGTTATGGTGTTCTTCTTCATATCAAAAGGATGGATAGGTAAGATGCCGTCTGTAGAAGAACTGGAGAATCCCATTGACAAGTTTGCCACCCAGGTCATATCGTCTGACGGTGAACTGCTTGGAACATATTCATACACAAGCAATAACAGAGTGTGGGTAGGCTATGACGAACTGTCGCCGGAACTGGTCAAGGCTCTGGTATCCACAGAGGATGTGCGTTTCCTGAAACATTCGGGGATAGATATGAAAGCTTTGTTCAGGGCTATAGTGAAACGTATATTCCTGCAGCAGAAAAGCGCCGGTGGCGGAAGTACGCTTACACAGCAGCTGGCAAAGCTCCTTTATACCGAGCATGTTGCCAGCAACAGCATACAGAGAATGTTCCAGAAACCTATAGAGTGGGTCATTGCCGTGCGTATAGAACGGTATTATACAAAAGAGGAAATTCTCACGATGTATCTTAACAAATACGATTTCGGTAACAATGCCATAGGAATATATACTGCTGCCAACACTTATTTCGGCAAGGAACCGCGCGAACTGGATACGGCGGAGTCTGCGATGCTGGTCGGTATGTGCAAGAACTCTTCTCTGTACAATCCTCTGCGCAGGTACGATATGACGCGTGACAGACGCAATGTCGTGTTGTCCCAGATGCACCGTGCCGGTTGCCTCACGGAGGAAGAGCTTGATTCGATTTCTGCTACGGACATAGTATTGAATTTCCATCGCGTAGATCATAAGATGGGACTTGCCACATATTTCCGTGAGTATCTGAGAGGCGTGATGACGGCAAGGAAACCTGAACGCAAGAACTATCGCGGATGGCAGATGCAGCAGTTCTATGAGGATTCCCTTGACTGGGCGGAGGATCCGCTGTACGGCTGGTGCAACAAGAACCTGAACCAGCATGGAGAACCGTACAATCTCTATACAAACGGTCTGAAGGTGTATGTCACTATTAACTCCATAATGCAGAGATATGCTGAAGAGGCAGTAGATGAACATCTGCGCAACTATCTGCAGCCGACGTTCTTCAAGGTGAAGAAGTCAGCACGAAATGCTCCGTTCTCCACAAACCTTACGGCATCGGAGATAGATGCAATTATGGTGAGGGCGATGAAGCAGACGGAACGGTATCGTACAATGCACGCGGCAGGAATTAGTGACGATGATATACGCAAGGTGTTCGACACCCCTCGTGAGATGACGGTGTTCTCATATTCCGGAGACCGCGATACAATACTGAGCCCTATGGATTCCCTCCGGTATCTGAAGTATTATCTGAGGACAGGATTTATGTCGATGGAACCATCCACCGGCTATGTGCGTGCATACGTGGGCGGACCGGACTACCGTCAGTTCCAATATGATATGGTTACCAGCGGACGCCGTCAGGTGGGTTCTACAATCAAACCTTTCCTGTACTCCCTGGCTATGGAGAGCGGATTCTCGCCCTGTGACCAGACCATCAACCAGACTCAGACAATCCTTACCGAGGCCGGACAGATATGGCGTCCGAGGGATGACGGTAAGGAAAAGATAGGAGAATTGGTAACCTTGAAATGGGGACTGGCTCATTCCAACAACAACATCTCCGCATTCCTGATGGGCAAGCTGAATCCGTACGAATTCCGGAATCTGCTGTTTGAATTCGGATTGAGAAACCAGTCGATAGAGGCTGTGCCATCCCTGTGTCTCGGTCCGTGCGATGTGTCTGTGGCAGAAATGGTCAGTGCCTATACGGCCTTCCCGAACAAAGGCATCCGTACCAAGCCATTGTTTGTCACCCGCATAGAAGACAGTGACGGCAATACCCTTGCATCCTTTACGGCCAGAAGCAATGAGGTTATCAGTGAGGAGACATCGTACAAGATGATTGATATGATGAAAGCGGTAATAAATGAAGGTACGGGTCTTCGCGCCAGAAATTATTTCCGTGGAGACCTGTGCGGCAAGACCGGAACGACGAACAATCATTCCGATGCGTGGTTCATAGGCTATACGCCGGAACTTGTCACCGGCTGCTGGGTAGGCGGTGATGACAGAGATATCCATTTCGACTCAATGCAGTTCGGACAGGGCTCCAGAATGGCGCTTCCTATCTGGGGTATCTATACCCAGAAAGTGTATGCAGACTCTCTGAATCTCGGATATTCCCCAACAAAGAAGTTCGATGTCCCGGAGGACTTTGATCCGTGCGGCGGACAGGGATTGCCCTCGAGCGTCATTGAGAATTATTCATTAAACACCCTTTGATAAATACACGATGCTGGAGATTGTCAGAAACGACAGGTGGCTGAAGCCCTACGAAAAAATATTGCGTGCCAGACGCGATTATGCTCTGAGCCGTGAGAGGGAAATCTGTGGCAGGGGTGGCAGGCTGTCGCGCTTTGCCGTAGGCCATCTCTATTACGGTCTTCATAAGACTGAAAGTGGCTGGGTGTTCCGTGAATGGGCCCCCAACGCTGTTGAAATTTTCCTGATAGGTGATTTCTCAGACTGGCAGGAACGTGACGAATACAGGCTGAACCGTCTTAATGACTATGGCGATTGGGAGGTTATGGTTCCGCTGGAGTACATCCGTCACGGCCAGCATTACAAAATGCGCGTGAAATGGAACGGCGGTCAGGGTGACAGGATACCTGCGTGGTGCCGCAGGGTGGTACAGGATAATGTCACTCACATTTTTTCAGCACAGGTATGGAATCCCGAAGTGAAATACGTATTCCGCAATGACTCTTTCTTCCCGGCAGATGCGCCACTGATGATCTATGAGTGTCACATAGGAATGTCGCAGGAGAAAGAGGATGTAGGTACATACGTGGAATTCACGCGCAATGTGCTGCCACGCATAAAGAAGAACGGATATAACTGTATTCAGATAATGGCCGTTCAGGAACATCCTTACTATGGCAGTTTCGGCTATCACGTATCGAATTTCTTCGCACCGTCATCGCGTTTCGGGACACCGGAGGAACTGATGGAGCTGATTGATACCGCTCACGGTATGGGGATAGCTGTGATAATGGATATAGTACATTCCCATGCTGTCAAGAATGAGAACGAGGGATTAGGCAATCTGTCAGGAGATCCTTGTCAGTATTTCAATCAGGGAGTCCGCCGTGAACATTCGGCGTGGGATTCGCTGTGCTTTGACTATGGCAAGGATGCCGTGCTGCATTTCCTTCTGTCCAACTGCAAATACTGGCTGACCGAGTTCCATTTTGACGGATTCCGCTTTGACGGCGTTACCTCAATGATATATTACAGTCACGGACTTGGTGAATCGTTCTGCAATTATGATGATTATTTCAACGGACATCAGGACGGTGATGCAATATGCTACCTGACGTTGGCAAACAAGCTGATACATCAGGTGAATCCGAAAGCGATAACGATAGCGGAGGAAGTGTCCGGAATGCCGGGCTTGGCCGCACCTGTGAAATCGGGAGGGATGGGCTTTGACTACCGTATGGCAATGAACATACCGGACTATTGGATTAAAACCATAAAGGAACGTAGGGACGAGGACTGGAACGTGTCGGAGATATATTGGGAACTGACCAACCGTCGCTCTGATGAAAGGACTGTATCATATGTGGAGAGTCACGATCAGGCTCTTGTCGGTGACAAGACGGTCATATTCAGACTTGTAGATGCCGATATGTATTGGCATTTCAAGAAGGGTTCAGAGAATCTGGTCACAGCCAGGGGAATTGCATTGCACAAGATGATAAGAATGGTGACGGCATCCGCCATAAACGGCGGCTACCTGAACTTTATGGGGAACGAGTTCGGCCATCCTGAGTGGATTGATTTCCCGCGTGAGGGCAATGGCTGGAGTTACAAATATGCACGCCGGCAGTGGAGCCTTGTGGATGATCACAGTCTGTTATATCATTTTCTTGGCGATTTTGACCGTGATATGGTACGGCTTATCTCCTCAAGAAGTGATTTCCATAGGTGGTCTATCAATAAATGGTGCTCCAACGAGGGCGATCAGGTACTGGCTTTCACTCGCGGAGACCTTCTGTTCGTGTATAATTTCAATCCGTCACGCTCTTTCTGCGACTATGGCCTGTATGTGCCTAAGGGTAAATACAGAATAGAGATAGACTCAGATAATCCGTGCTATGGCGGGAATGGACTTGTTG
Source organism: Bacteroidaceae bacterium (assembly GCA_024398595.1). Classification (GTDB taxonomy): domain Bacteria; phylum Bacteroidota; class Bacteroidia; order Bacteroidales; family Bacteroidaceae; genus Colenecus. Next base: position 23,264 of record JAKSIX010000032.1, read on the forward strand.
ATGATACGCAGGAACATTTTACTCTGAAGGACGATGCAAATGCTTCAGAAGAACTGGAATGGCTGAGACTATATCTTCCGGCCCGTACCGCATTTGTATTAAGACGTTATGACTGAAACATCGGATAAATTGCCCGAACGGCTCAAAATATCGGATAGAATTCTGTTTGCAGTGTATGTGCTGTGCTATCTTCTGTTCTTCCAGAGTGATTTGGAACGTCACGTCCACAATCTCATCAACGATGGCAATGTGGTTTTCCGTCCGTTTCTGCTGTCGGTTTTCTTCACCTGTGTATTAGTTGCGGTGGAGCTGTTGCTGTCGCGCCTGAAACTGTTTGAAAATGTGTGGAACGTGTGTGACTTCATTCCGTCGGCCTTATTGTTGGGAGCGGCTACAAGTTATAATGAAACGCATTTTGTGGGTTATTCTTTCTTTACGTGGTGCATTATCATTGTCGTGTCTGTAGCGGCAATGGCTTTCGTCAGACGGGTATCCGTTGGCTGGACAAACCGTTCCAATATCCAGACCGTGCGTCTGAATCTGTTCCTGATGCTTGTGGTAATGCTTATACCTGTCTGCATCGGCAATACGGATGCCGCATTCCATCGCACTCTCCGTTCCGAAACTCTGAACCTGATGCTTCGGGACAAGAATATTGCCGGCTTTGAGCATCGTATGATGAATGTACGGAGATATTCCGACGTGAATGTATCCACTTGGTCTGAGGACAGCGTGATGCCGGATGACTATATGCAGGCACTTCTGATGCGCAACTATCGGAACGCAGAATTCGTCCGCACTCTGAAATCCATGTATCCTGAACAGACCGACAACACTTTGCGTCTGTATCAGGGTTACCTTTCAGTCAAATCTCTCGGCGAAGAATCTCTGGATTCACTGAGCAGTTCATTCGGTGACACCTACTGGTTCTACTACGATTACTAAGCAGACTGTCACCGCATCAGCGAGCACCACGTCAGCACTGCTACAGAGCTTCGATTTGTTCGATGCTGAGTCCGCTGCACAGACTGATAGTCTTGATGTCTATGCCTGTGGCCTTCAGCCTTTTTGCCATTTCAGCTTTTTCCTCAGCTTTCCCCTCAGCGCGACCTTCTGCAAGAGCTTCAATACGTGCCTCCATGCGTCCTCTACGGACTGCATAGTCGCGTTCTGCTCTTATCTGTATCTCGTCTCTTACCATCTTATCGTATATTGACAGTTTCCCAGTTTCTATATTCTTACGTCTGGATGCCTCGAAAAGCATATCGAAGTACGGTTCCAGCCCCACCGGCTTCTCACGGAAAGTGTGCATCTCACGCACGTAATAGGTCCACTTCTCTATGAACCCCGCGCCATCCACAGGCTTCTCGGCAATCGGCAATTGCAAAAATATGAATTTCAGCTTATTCGACAAATTTATTTTACTGTCCGACATCGTGATAAAGGCTGTGCGCATCACCTGACGGCTGAACGGTTCGTCCTCGTCCGACAGATGCAACAGCTCGCCCAGTACGCTGATGATGTACGAACGACGTATCTGCGAGTAATTCTCGCCGCGTCTCAGCAGATGCGTCAGCTGGTCGCCGGAATACGCCACCAGACGGTCTGTGAAATAATCGTACGAACACTTCTGCATCTCTACCAGAAAGCGGTTGCCATCCCGATCCACACACACAGCACATCGTAATTGAACCTCTTGTCGTTCTCGTAGCTGCCGACGATTTCCTTGTTAAGAAAATCAATGTGAACCACCCTGTAATAAGCAAACATATTTTGTACTTTTTTTCGTAAAGTTGATTGTACATTTTGCCGGGCGTTTTAGAGACTATAATGTACCCCAAATTTCGGACAGGTTCTAATTACGTGTGGCAAAATGTTGATTTACATGCAATTTTTACTTACGTTTGCAGA
>JAKSIX010000033.1 GCA_024398595.1 Bacteroidaceae bacterium
CGGCAACATCCTTTTGAGACAGGCCCTGCTCAAACATGCGCTCTTTAAGACATTCCTGTAAAGTGGGAGTTCCCAAATCAAAATGCTCATCAGAGTAATCGGCGACAAGATTGGAAAGAAGGCAATATTCCATCTTTCTGGGATCATTGTCAGGCATTTCCTCGGTGACGTCATTTACCAAAGCTTCAATTCTGCCGAGTGCCCACTCATATTGTTCTCTTGATTCTATCTTTGTCATAATGTTGTAACATCTTTTATTTTATCATATTCTGCGTGTGTGCCAATCCATCTCACGAGGATGGTGTGATTAAAGAACTTTACGACTACAACCAACCTATGATGATTCCCATGGATGTTGAAAACATAATGCTGATTTCCCGGCATATCAGCATCACCGAAGGTTTGCCTGACTTCAGCAAAACTATTCCACTGACTCTCTTCGAAATCTGCAATCCAGGTCGCTTCCCGACAGGGGTAACGCCAGAGAATATCAAGACATTACACAGCTCCAAGCCTCGCAACCTCCATATCGCACAGGTTATGTACAAAACTGCCTGCCTCGAAGGATGGGGGACGGGCATCAAGCGAATGACAGATGTCTGCAAGGTACATAATCTTCCCGAGCCGTTTTATCAAATCTGGGCAGATGGCACTGTTGTCTTGACCTTCCTGCGTCCGAAGACCGCCAAAAATGGCGAGACAAATGACAAATGGGAATCTCTGACAGAGAGACAGAATTCCATCATCCAATGCTTGCAGAAAAATGGCACCCACACATCAAGAACATTGTCTATATTACTTGACATATCTCAAAGAACCGTTGAGAGAGAAATTGGGTCACATTGTCAACGCCAATCGACGGGAACGAGCTTCTTGTCTGCTTCTTTCCGCATCTTTTCTACCGCTTTTCGGTTACAATGGAGCCACATCGCTCCCTCAAATCAGCAGAAAATCTGCTGGAAAATAACCTATAATAATTTTCGTCAACCATTTCAAAACAGGTTCTTAGAGGCTTTGAAGACTGACACTACGGTGAGCAGCTTGCCGCTGACCGTGAAGCGGATTTCGTGGTTTTTGTAGGTCATACCGTACAGACGGGTGGGGTCATCCTGATAGTGTGGACGCGGATCCTGAGTCAGAATCTCCTTTATCTCGGAGAGCAGGTCTGCCGGTATCCTGCCGGCAATGTCCTGCGGGATAATCACGTCAAGGTGTTCTGCGAAAGTCCGGTCGGTGAAGCCGCCTGTCGCATCCGGACGGCAGTCGGTGAATGGTATGTACGGCTTGATGTCGTAGATGGGAGTGCCGTCCATCAGGTCTGCGCCTGACACGTGGAGCATTGGACCATCCAGGGTGTGCAGGTCAATGCCGTCAAGCCTGACGCAGGATAGGCCGATGGGGTTCGGACGGAATGGCGAGCGTGTGGCAAAGACTCCCATCCGGGTGTTGCCGCCCAGACGTGGCGGACGTACAGTGGGCGACCATTCTCCGTCCGGCATGACCGATTCGGAGAACTTCCACAGAAGCCAGATGTGCGAGAAGCCTTCCAGACCGCGCAGGGCATCGGGATTGCGGAATTCGGGGACGAAGATTATGTCGGATTTCAGCGAGTCTATCAGGCCGCTCTGTCGAGGAATACCGAACTTTGTCCTGAATCCGTTATGTATGTTGGCAATCTCTTTCATATCCATACGAAGATAACCGATAAAGGTAGGCCAATTGAGCGATATAGCCAAATAAATGCTATATTCGCTTTCTGGTTGGACATTTCAAAACAGATTCTTACAACGGACAATGAAGAAATGTAGGCTGTATGCCCTTCTGCTGGGTGCTGTGCTGTGCCTGTCTGCTTGTGGCGGACGGTCCGGCATTGACACGGCCGCTCTGAACGAGTCGGCTATGGAATGGCTGCCTGTGAATCTCGATTCCGCCCAATATTATGCCGAAAGCGTATATTATGCTGTGCCGAAAGGCTCCCCGGATGGTGCTGTAGCGGCTAACATACTTGGCGATATAGCATTCCTGCGCATGGATTACATAAAAGCGGCGGCTTGGTATGAGTCCGTGCTCCAGAACAGCGGCAACCGCGTGGAATGGCTCGCTGCCGATGTGGGGATGATGAACATCTACCAGCGTACATCGGACAATATGGCTTTCTATCAGTATCGCGACAAAGCTCTGCTTGAGCTTCGCGGTATAAATGAGGAGATAGAATCCCTGACCGAGAGTGAGCGACGGCGTATATACCGTGCCGAGACAGATGTCAGGATAGTGTCGGCGATATATTTCTTCGAACTTGAACAGAATGAGCAGGGACTTGCCGAACTGTCCAAGATAGAGACGGGTGACAGGCTTCGCACGGACACGTTGCGCTTCCTGCGCTGGAATACACTCAGGGGGCTTGGACTGGTCAGGGGTGAGAATGGACCTGATGCATTTCCTGACAGGATGAGACACCTTTACAACACCTATCAGACGGCGGAACGCAATGGTTACATCTGCCAGACAGGCATTGCCTTGCAGGGTATGGCTGCGGTGATACTTGATGCCGGACCGGAGGCTCTTTCCGGGATTGACCGCAGGATAACCGACCACATCAATCCATCGGGACTGGATTGGATTAATCTGGCAGAACAGCTGTCCCTCAAGGCTTTGCAGGATTTCCTGCATTATGGTTCGCTGTTCGGTGCGATAGAGACTTACACTCAGCTCGGTACCTGTGCGATAGAGCGGGGGGAATATGCCGCTGCTGTCGATTGGCTGTGGAAGGCTATGGATATGTTCAATATGGCGCGCGATATGGCAATGCCGGAAATGGCCGGTGATATTGATGTTCCGTATCTGGAACCGTATCGCGATGATGCTCTGATTGTGGAGAATCTCTGGATAGAGCGTATGCCTCTGATGGCGGCGCCGGAGTGTATGAGCCGTATCCGGGAACAGATGAGTCTGGCATACTCCGGACTCGGCGATAAGATTGCATCGGACTATAACCGCAACGTGTATCTGGAACTTCAGAAAACCATACGCCTGGACCGCAGGTATGAGGCGCGACAGCAATTGCTGCGAAGGATGAATAATTCGCTCAATGTGGCTCTTGTGGCAGTTGTGGCAGGTATCATTTTCCTGTCCGTATTCGTGACCTTGTTCAGTAGGGCTATAAGGCGCAGGAACAGAGAATACGCCGATGTTATACAGCACGTACTGCAATTGTGCGGGAAAATTCTGTCTGTGAGGGCTGAGGAAAGTGCTGATGTACGGCAACGTATCTGTGATATTCTGAACTCGGATCTGGCTCCGGCAGTCGGAGTCGGGCATATTGACATAAGGGAGTCCTCTGATGATGGCCCGATAATCCTGGAATGTTCAGGCGGTAAGACAGACAGGGATAAGCGTGCCGTAGTGGCAACTGTCGCTCCATTTGTGGCTGCTGCATTGCAGAGCGCGGACATCAGTCGTGAGATAGGCGATGACAGAAGGGTGGCCGACAAGGAACGCTTTGTCAGAATAATGCATACGGAGGAAAACAGGAAGCAGAATCTGTTGCGCCGTGTCTGCTATTCTGTTGTGTCAGACTGTATTCCGCTTATTGACAGAATGATTGGCGAGGCATCAAGGCTTGATTCCAATGATCCGGCTGTCAGACATCATATTGGGTATATCTCTGAGCTTGCATCACGGGCCGCACAATATAACGCATCGCTGACGCAATGGATCAGAATGTGTCAGGGTGAGGTAAGCCTGCACATTGAGAGTTTCGGAATACAGTCGCTGCTTGACATCATACGCCGTGGTGAACGCAGTTTCGCGCAGAAGGGCGTAAGTCTGGAGGTCTGTGATTCCGATGCTGTTGTCCGCGCAGACAGGGCTCTCACGCTGTTTATGCTGAATACTCTGGCAGATAATGCGCGCAAGTTCACGCCTGCAGGTGGCACAGTGTCTGTGGCTGTGGATTGTGCTGATGACTGGGTGGAGATTTCTGTCAGCGACACCGGAGTGGGATTGTCTGACGAGGATGTACGCATCCTGCGTGATACGAAGGTCTATGATCCGCAGCGTATCGGCATTGACAATGATATGTCTGTGGCAAAAGGCAACGGGTTCGGGCTGATGAATTGCAAGGGCATCATTGAAAAATACAGAAAGACCGACGGATCGTTTGCCTGTTGCCGTTTCGATGTAAGCAGTAGTGTGGGGAAGGGCAGCCGTTTCAGCTTCCGTTTGCCGAAGGGTGTGCGCAGAATGTTCGGAGTGATACTGATGGCATTGTCTCCATTGGCCGCAGATGCGCAGGACACGGATACCGTTGGTGATTCCTTGCTGAATGTGGCGTACGCATACGCCGATTCTCTGTATAGGAGTAATGTCAATTGTGTATATGACAGCGCTCTGATATATGCTTCAAAGGCCATTGATGCCTTGAATGCGGATTATGAAAACCTTACCGGTGATGCCGCCAATCATATACGTCTGTCAAGTGACGATGTCCCTGCCGAGCAGATATGGCTTGAGAACGGCTTCGGTACGGACTATGAGACGATACTCTGGCTTAGGAATGAGGTGGCTGTGGCGGCATTGGCACTTAACCTGCAGAATCTGTACAGGTATAATAACGATGCGTACCTGATGCTTTTCCGCCGGTATTACAGCGACTCAGTCATTGAACGCGACTGTATGCAGCTGCAGCGCTCCAACAGCAATATACGCATTGCCATTGTACTGATGGTGCTGGTGCTGATAGGCTTCGTGGTGTTCCGTTTTGTACTCCATTCACGAAACTGGCTGCGCTACAGAAGTGACCTGCAGCAGATTCTCAAGATAACAGGACGCATATCAGAGTCAATGACCAATGCCATACGAAGCGGAGAGTACAATCTGCAGAGGCTTGCCGACAGTCTGCTGGATTCCGTACTTCCGGATCTCGATGTGATGATTCCGTTTGATTCCGTCTGCGTGGCTGTGGTGAACGATGAAAATACCGTCTATGCCGTCAGACCTGAAAACTCCGGACGCGAACTTGCCGGTATTTCCGCAGACTGCATAGCCGGCAAAGCAGATGCGGCGTATGGCAATGGGGTGCGCGTGTTCCCATTGCTTGCAGGGACAGAAGGTGACAATATCCAGGTCGGTGCATTTGCCATACGTTTGAAAGACGGCAGCGACGAGAGCGATGTTATGATGTGTGAGATGATATCAAGGTATATGGCTGTAGCATTGCACAGTAGCGTATTGCGGCTGTCATCGGAGCATAAGGACCTTGAACAGATGCGTGAGGAATCGCAGAGGCTTTCATACGAGGAGAACAGGCTGCACGTGCAGAATATGGTGATGGACAATTGTCTGTCAACGCTCAAACACGAGACTCTGAGCTATCCGTCGCGTATCGGAATGATGGCTGGCAATATGTTGAAGGGCAATGTCACGGCGGAGAGTATAGGGGATTTGCGTGAGCTGATATCATATTACAGGGATATATATGACATCTTGAGCAGGAATGTCAGCCGTCAGCTGGACGATGTGCTGCTGAAGTCGGACAAGATTAATCTTGCGGATGTCTTTAAGGATGCGGAGAAGCGTTTCCTGAAGAATGTGACCCAGACGGGGCGGCAGATGAGTTTGGAAATAGCTGATACGGATATGTCGTGCCACGGTGATGCCGCGATGCTTGGCTTTATGCTTGACAGCCTTCTGGAACAGGCTCTGCAATATGAATCTGACGGAACAATCAGACTCAGCGCGATACCTGACGGCGATTTCGCGCGCATTGTCCTGGAGGATTCCCGCAAGGGGCTGCCTACGGACAATCTGAATACGATGTTCACGCCTCTGTGGCAGGACAATAATCAGCGTTACGTGGTGTGCCGCCAGATAATACGTGAGCACGATGAGGCTATGGGGCATCCAGGTTGCAGGATAAATGCCGAGATTGGGCGTGACGGTGGCCTGATAATATGGTTTACATTACCGATGTGATTTATGGATAATTTCAGAATAGTAATCGTTGAGGATGTGGCTCTGGAACTGAAGGGCACATTGTCTATCATCAAGTCAGACATACCGGAGGCGACGGTTGTGGGAACGGCTATGACCGAGAGTGAACTGTGGCCTCTGCTTGAGAAAAACCAGGCTGAACTGCTGTTGCTTGATCTCGGTCTCGGAGGCTCCACTACGATAGGTGTGGATATATGCCGTAGAGTGCGCAAGGATTATCCGGCAATGAGAATCCTTGTGTTTACCGGTGAGATATTGAACGAGCGTCTGTGGGTCGATGTGCTTGATGCCGGCGCGGACGGCATAGCTCTGAAGACGGGGGAACTGCTGACACGCGACATTGTCCTGCAGGTTATGGAAGGTCGCGTCCCGGCATTCAACCAGCCGATTCTTGAGAAGATCGTCAGCCGCTACAAGGATTCGGTACGCGAGGAGTCTGACCGCAGAACCTCGCTGATAAGATACGATATTGACGAGTACGATGAGCGTCTGCTGCGTCATCTGGCACTCGGATATACCAAGGATATGATAAGTGAGCTGCGTACAATGCCGTTCAGCAGCAAATCGCTGGAGAAGCGTCAGCAGGATCTTGTCAGCCGCCTGTTCCCTAAGGGTGAACAGAATCTGAACGTGACGCGGCTGGTGGCCAGAGCTATTGAGCTGCATATAATTGATCCGTCGAAAATTGAGGCCGATGAATAGGAGAGGGTGGCATATTCCGCATCCGGCGACGGTGTATCTTCTCCTGCTGCTGGCTGTTATGCTGATATCGTGGATAGGCAGCGTATATGCGATGCGTGGCATTGAACGTAACAGCGACATCGTACTGCGGAGTCTGCTCGACTCACAGGGTGTAAGATGGCTTGTCAGCAATTCCGTTATAACAATATCTGCGGCACCTGTCGGAAATGCCATATTGCTGCTGTCTGCCATAGGACTGGTCTGTAAGAGCGGACTGTGGCGGGTATTATGCCGTCTGTCAGCCAAGGAAGCATCGTCGTACAAGGAACGTGTCGGACTTGCAATGGCAATGGTTGTGATGGCATTGTTCGCCGGACTTGTCGTTATCGGACTGTGCTTCGGAGACCGCGTGCTGCTCGGACTCACCGGTACTGTGCTGCCAAGTCCGCTGTCGGATGGAATAATGCTCATGCTGTTTCTTCTGACCGGACTGCCATCGGTGGTGTATGGCTTCGCTACAGGAATATTCCGCAATGCAGACAGCGTAATCGGCGCACTGCTGTGGCTGTCCCCGTATATGGCCTCATTGCTGATAACGATGCTTGTAGCCTCCCAACTGCTGGCGGCGTTTGATTACTCCGGACTTGACCGGATAATCGGTCTCGGAGCATACGGAAGGCGCGTACTGGAACTGCTGGTGTGGTGGTTACCGCTACCCTGGATTATTGTCCGCAAGGCGAAACTCCGGTGACGTTATCCTATTTCAGTAACCAGTTCTTATCCAGGAAAGCCAAGCGCTTGGAAATCCATTCCTTAAGAGTCAGGATTTCCTGGTCATAGCTGCTTACGCGGTAGGCCATAAAGCTTGTCCACATACCGTTATCCATTCCACCAAAGAAGAATTGCATCCCACCGTTATGCCTGTGTGACTGCGTCTGCTCCTTCGGTATGAGAAGTTCGCTGTATAGGGTGAAATGACGCTTTGCAGGCTCCTGCATCTGCTCTGCGTAGCTGTCAATGTATTTGTAGAGATTTTCCGTACTCAGGATTGTCTTGCGCAGCTCCGTGTAGCGTTTCCTTACTTCGTCAACGAACTTGGGATCAGACATAAGTTTCTGCCAGAAAGCCGGTATGATGCCCTGATCCTTGCCGTTGTAGCTCCAGGCATCAATTACGTTGCACAAGCCGAACGTGCAGTTCCCCATAGAGAAGTTGTAGTCCCATACCGGTCCTGCATGCAGCTTGCCTCCTGTGCCGTCAGCGTTGGTCTTGGTCTTGTACAGATAGGTGCTGCTTACATACATATCGGCATTGTGCATGAATTCAGAGTGGATAATAAAATCAACAAAGTCCGACACGTCTATGTATGCGGCATAGCCCTTGTCCGGGTCGGCAAAATCAGGGCCGGCCATCACACTCTCAAATTCGTGGATATAGTTTTCTATGTATTTCTGCTGTACAGCTGTAATCTTATCCTTGTCCGGGTACTTGATGGTCCAGACGACACCGTTGTTCATTCCTCCTGCACCGAACGGTATCATACCCATACCTGTCCGGCCGTGCAGTGATACACCTTTCTGCTTTGATGCGAAAGTGTTATCGTTGGCATCGTACTTGTCAACGCACAGAATGTAACCGCCACTCAGTTCGCGGCCATCGGAATCCTCCGCTTTCAGGCTTGCAATGTCAAGGCGTTCCTTGCCCTGCTTTATTTTCTCCGCCAGGACATATACACCGATATATCTGTCGTTGAGCACAACTTCTACGGTCTGTGTGCCTGGAGCCCAATGACCCATGGAACGCCACAAATGCATGGCCAGAGGATCACGCAGCAACGAAATGTCCGTGTAGGTGTTCAGCAGTACCCAGTCGTGCTCTGCCGTCATTCCAAACAATGACACATTGTTCTTCCTGCCGTCTGCGGTTCTTGTGGTTATGGAGAATTTCTTCTGCGGCATCATAAGAGAAGAGTTGCCGCGCAGTTTTATCGTAACAGCACCGTCGTACTGGCCATTTGTGATGCTCATTGAGGCATCAACCTTGTTCTGCGTTATTTCATGTCCCTTTGTGTCAATGTATATTATGGGCAGATTCGATGACTCAATCCCAACGTTATTTGCGCTGTTTGCACTGTTCTGCATCCAGGACTGTCCGAAAGGCATGCCGCCACCCATTTCGGGGAACATTCCTCCTCCCATTTCGGGGAACATACCTCCTCCCATGAACGGCATTCCGAACTGGGCCGACGCCACACTTGCAAGACCCAGCAGTAAAGAAATGAATATGGCTTTTTTCATAATCCCAGGTATTTTCCAAAGTCCTTGGCCTCTTCTTCGGAAAGCCCAAGGCCTCCGTCAGGACGGACAATTCGTGACATATATTGTGTACAAAGGTGGATAATATATTTGAAAATACAATATATTATCAAGATTTATGATATACGATTACATATTTTAATGCCGTACAGGTCCCTGATCGGACATTTCATATTTGGGAACATGAGCGGATTCCTATTCGTCGGATATCAGTTTCAGAAAGTTGCAGAAGGATTTTTCCCAGTTGTACCATTCGTGTCCACCCTGGTATTCGAAATACTGGAATTCGTATCCCTGCCGTGTCAGGTAGCGGCGGTAGTTCGCAATATGTGGATAGAAGAGGTCTGCCCGTCCGATTTCTATGTCATACGTCTGTGGTGCGTCTTCAAACTGGCGCTTATGATTGTCTTTGAGGTGTCCGTAGAACCACGCATATTTGCCGTGCCTCGGAGGAGCCTTGTACAGGGGGGAGAATAGCCCGACATGGTCAAAGAGGTTCGGATTCCAAGCGGAGATGTAGATGCTCTGCAGTGCGCCGATGGACATACCTGCTATGGCTCTGTGTTTCTTGTCCGGTATGGTTCTGAAGCAGCTGTCAATGTGTTCCACTACGTCCCGGACAAATGCTGATTCTGCGCGGCCGTCTGTCTCGTAGAACGATTCCATAGCTCCCTGCGAGCGGGAATTGCCATAATCCGCATCATTCTTGTAGTGGTTCAGATTGGGGAAAACTATGATGCAGGGCTTTGCTGCGCCGCAGTCGAAAAGGCTGTCGGCATAATGCAGCGCCTTTCCTTTTGTAATCCACGCGGCTTCGTTGCCACGGGCCCCGTGTATCAGATATAATACAGGATACCGCTGGTCTGAATCCTGATAACCTTTTGGAAGATACACCAGCAATCTCCGGCGTGTCGGACCTGGTACGCTGCATTCGTGATAGGATTCGACAACAGTTCCTTCGGGATGGTACGTGGTCTCGATTTCCTGAGACGTCAGCAATGAAGCATTGGAAGTAACTCTCGCCTTATAGACACTGCAGGAACTGAGAATCAATACAAGTGATATCAGAATCAGCGCTCTCTTCATCTGGTCAGGGCTTTTTGATACATTTCAATGAGCGATGTGATTGACTTCCCGATATCGAACTTCCTTGAGAAGTCCGCATATTCCTGTCCCATCATCTCCCTTTCCCTGGGATGCTCTATCCACCAGTCGATTCTGTCTGCCAGTGCCTTTGCATCACCGGTAGGGAAGATGCTTCTTTCGTCGAGCGCGAAATCGGTCGTGCCCACAAGCTCTGCCTGTGCAATTATCGGCACCGCCCCCTCTCTGATTGCTTCGAGGCATCCCAGTCCTTCGACCTCCATCTTGGAACAGTGTATATAAAGATATGCTTTCCTGTTGAGTTCAGCCAACTCGGCCGATGTCAGGAATTTTATGACAGGCTGGTATCGCAGAATCCCTTCGGACACCAGTTTTGAACAGGCTTTCATGATTTTGTCGCGATAGACACCGTTACCTGCAAAGTATAATTGTATCTCGCTGCTATGACGTGAATAACGCATGGCTTCAACAAGCGTCATCTGTTTCTTGACTTCACAGAGCCGGCCTGTTGTGAGAATCAAATATGGATTTGTTGACGGCATTCTTGCCGTTACCGGCTCTGCAGGGATTATGGTGCCGTTTGAAATCACCTCGAGGTTACTCTTGCAGTTGTGCTTTTCAAGCAATTGCCTTACAGCCTGTGTGGGGCACTGGATATATGAACAGTGATTGAAGAACGCGTTCATCCAGTTTTTCATCAGAAGGTCGTTGGACCATTTCCATGATGCCAGAGGTATTTCAGTAAGGATGTTCTGTGTGTAGAGATGGAAGGTGCCGACGATAGGTTTTCCCATCTTTTCTGCCATTCTGATTGCATCCTTCTGAAGTAACAGCGGTTCCGTGATGTGGATGATGTCCGCCCATTCCACGGCTTTGCGTATGACCCGGCGGTCCCGTTTGGCATAGCTGAATCCGTTTGCATCGATAATAGGCTGGAATATCGGGAAATACAGCCTGTCCAATGGAAAATCCGGCTGGGGTACTCCAGAGTCTTTTGATATTCCTGAGAGGAAGCGGGCATCGACACCCCTTTCCTTAAGATGTTGCACTGTTGTATTTACTGAAGTGCAGATGCCGTTTCCGGGTACATTGATGTTATTCGTAACAAAAAGAATCTTCATTTCTATCGCCTCCGTTCTCTTCTGCAAATATAGTTCATTTTTCTCTGTCAGCCATCAACCAGCATTTGAGAACCTGTTTTGAAATGATTAACTTCAATTCTTATGCTTCTTTTCCGCATCTTTTCTACCGCTTTTCGGTTACAATGGAGCCACATTGCTCCCTCAAATCAGCAGAAAATCTGCTGGAAAATAACCTATAATAATTTTCGTCAACCATTTCAAAACAGGTTCTGAAAACCATATTTGCCGATGGCGAGCTGGATGAAGATTCAGTTGTTAAGAAATTCTTAATAACTGCCGCTGACGGGAAGCAATACAATACCAACCATTATAATCTTCAGGCAATCATTGCGGCCGGAATACTTCGTGGCATTTCAAATGCAAAGCTTTCTCTGTTCCGCAACAATCGCTTTATAATCGGTTCCATCCCTTCTACAGTTTATAGACCTCTTCGCGTACCCATCCTGCCCATTCTGAAGTGGTTCTGGATTTATCGAACACAGTGTACGGGATGGGTGTGCCAAATACGACTCTGAAAGTCTTGCCCCGGTTCTTGTATGTTTCTTCAGGCAGAAAAGCCATCGCAACATTGAATTTGAAACGCAGCAGATTGCATATTCTGGCTATGAGATAAAATTTTCTGGAATTCTCTCCATAAAAATGTATGGGGACAATATTTCTCTGCGTGCGTATGCTCTGTGCTATGAATGTCTTGCTCCATGGCAGATCCTGTATTTTTCCGTCTATCAGGCGGGAACACAGCCCTGCGGGAAACAGCAGCATCTGATTTTCCGAATCGAAAGCTCTGTTGATAAGCATAGGCAGCTCCCTTGACTGACCTCCGGTTTTGCTTACGGGGATGCTGACGGGTCTGAGTCCCGGAATGGCGAGAAGAAAGTCGTTCACCGGCATTCTGACACTACCGAAACGGGTGCCTATTATTCCTGCCAACGCCACTCCATCCACACCTCCGATAGGATGATTCGATACGAAAGTATATCGTGAGCCGGTGGGAATGTTTTCCAACCCTTCCATAACGATTTTGATGCCAAGACAGTCAATGGCTCCAGTGCAGAATTCTATACCGGTCTTCCCTTGTTTGAAATAATTGTTGAAGTAATCTATATACAAGAGCCGTTTGAGCAATGAAAGCAATATGGGTGAGGTCTTGCGGCCACCTCTTTTTTGTGCGATAATACCTTCAAAATCAATATTTCCGTCCATTGCCGCCAGCAATCTCAAAATAGTCCTGCAAAATTAATTAAAACTTCTCAGAACATCTTCTAAATTTTGAATACCTTTGTTAGGGTATTTGCAGTGTGCAGGAAATGAATATAACCTCGTTAGTCAACAGAATTTATTTAAGAGCAAGATATAAAGCCATACAGAAGTATCAGGAACATGCTGAATCCATTCAGAAAAATGTCCTTGAATACCTGATAAACAAAGCTTCCGCTACGCAATGGGGTAAAAATCACAAGTATCAGTCAATCAACAGCTATGAGCAGTTCGTCGAGAATGTTCCTGTAAGTTCGTACGATGATCTGAAGGAATATTTCCAACGTATGAGGAATGGAGAGCGTAATGTCCTCTGGCCCGGACGTGTGCGCTGGTTCGCCAAGTCCTCAGGAACAACCGGTGACAGCTCCAAGTTTATTCCAGTGACAAGTGAGGGCTTGAAGAATCAGTTCTCCGGCGGTCGTGATTGTGTGGCGTGCTATCTGCACTGCAATCCGAAGAGCCGGATGTTTTCATACAACGGCAAAAGCCTGATTTTGGGAGGGAGCTTTTCGTCCGTTCCTGATGCACAAACCTCCATATCGGGGGATCTGAGTGCCATTCTGATAGACAACGTTTCTATGTTTGTACGTCTGTTCCGGGTTCCGGACAGGAAAACTGCACTGCTTGAAGATTTTGAAGAGAAGCGTGACAGGATAGCCCGTGCTGCCAAATCGATGAACGTAACCAATATAAGCGGCGCGCCATCCTGGATGCTGAGCGTGCTGAAGCATACGCTTGAGGTCAATGGTACAGACAGGATAGATGCGATATGGCCGAATCTTGAAGTGTTTTTTCACGGAGGAATGGCTTTCACTCCATACAGGGAGCAGTTTCACGATATCATAACATCGGGCCGTATGCATTATATGGAGACATACAATGCCAGTGAGGGCTTTTTCGGCATACAGACAGATCCGGATGATTCTTCTATGACGTTGATGATTGACTACAAGGTGTTTTACGAGTTCTGCCCTGTTGACAACATTTCTGAAACGGGAAGAATTATAGACGGGAGCCTTGTCGTACCGCTCTGGAAGGTTGAAACTGACAGGAACTATGCCATAATCATATCTACCGCCTGTGGGCTGTGGCGATACCTGATAGGGGACACAGTCAGATTCACACATAGGAATCCGTATAAATTCATCATTACCGGGCGGATCAAGTGCTTCATCAATGCATTTGGGGAAAAATTGATTGTTGACAATGCCGAAAAGGGGCTTCTGAAGGCTTGTGCCGCTACCGGGGCTCAGGTTAAGGACTATACGGCCGCGCCTGTCTTTAATGACAATGGCTCAAGGTGCTGTCATCAATGGATTATAGAATTCAACAGGCATCCGGATTCTATGGAAGAGTTTTCCACAATCCTTGACAGTGCGTTGCAGGAAGTCAACTGCGGTTATGAGGCAAAGCGCAGCAAGAGTATAATTCTCCAGCCATTGGAAATAATCGAGGCAAGACCCGGTCTGTTCGATGATTGGCTGAAGTCCAAAAACAAACTCGGAGGACAACACAAGATTCCGCGTCTGAGCAACTCCCGGCAGGTAATAGATGAACTGATTGCAATCAATTGAAAAAGGTCTCTATGTTTTCATTAACTTTGCACGTATGAAAAGATTCTTTTTGGCCATAATTTCATTTGCTGCATTCGTTGCATGTGAAAAGGCGTCGTTTCCTGAAAGCTCGGAGTGGCATACAGTAGAAACCGTAGGACCATTGCTGACAACTCTTTGGGATCAGTACGAACCTTTCTATAATCTCTGTCCCAAACTCGGCCCGAACAAGGATCTTCAGGCTCCGGCAGGCTGTGTTACCTGTTCTGTGGCACAGTTCCTGGCATACAATGAATTTCCGCCAGGGCTGACAGATTACAAGGCTATAAAGAATATAAAAAACAGTGAGAATCGCTTGAATATAGGAACATATCAGGAGGGGCAGCTGGCAGCCAAGTTCATTGCTGACATTTCAACAGAAGACAAACTTGGTGTGTGGTATGTAGAGCTTTCTTCAGGTGATACGCGCGGCTATGTTAACCCGCTTGCAGTAATGCGCACCCTGAAAGCACTTGGATACGAAAATGTCAAATTGAATATAGGACTTGATATTACAACGATTGTCCGTTCTATTGAAAAAGGCTATCCGGTTCTTGCTTCCGCCATCTCAATTTATCCTCCTGGCGCACATGGGTGGGTAATTGACGGTTACATGAAACGTGAACTTACAGGTCCTGAAGGAGATGTTTTGGATTCCCAATACCTGCTGCATTTCAATTGGGGATGGAATGGAAAGAACAACGGATATTTCGACACAGGAATAATAGATACCCGTCAGCCTGTCATTCCGGATGGCGTTAACCCGGAATCCAGAGATTATGTATATTCTCTCGGATTCAACATAATAACCGCTGAAAAGCCATCTGATGCCGAATAGTACTGTATAAGGTGCGCTTGAAATGAGATTTAAGAAACATACTCCAATGAACAGTAGAATCCTGTCGTTTGCGTCAATTGCATCAGTTATTCTGTTTGCCGTTGCATGCTCCCGTCCTACGTCAGTTGTACAGGGAATCTTTGATACCAATATGGTGAATGTCAGTTCGGAATGTAACGGAAAAATTCTTGAATTTTATGTGAATGAGGGTGACACTGTCGCTTTGGGTCAGGAATTGGCACTGATAGACACTCTATCTTTCGAGGTTCAGATTAACACCCTGCTTGCGGGAAAGGATGCGGCTATGACCGTAATGTCCGATGCTGCAGTCCAGACGAAAGCTCTCAGTGAGCAACTGGTGCGACTGGAGATTGACAGGGACAGAATATCCAGACTTATTGAGGTCGGCGCTGCATCCCGACATCAGCTTGACCAGATTGAGACCAGCATAGCTGTTGTACGTGGCCAGATAGATGCGGCCTCTGCTACAATCCGTACTGCCAATGATGCAGCTTCGGGGAACGTAGCCTCAATAGAGACCCAGATACAGGGTATAAGGGATATGAAGGAGAAGTGCCATATCAGGTCTTTCTCAAACGGCACTGTCATAGGAAAGTACGCTCAGGCAGGGGAAATTACTGCAGTTGGGCGTCCGCTTCTCAAAATCGCTGATATGGACAATGTCTTTCTGAAGGCATATTTCAAGTCCAGCCAGTTGCATAATGTAAGGCTGGGACAGAAAATGAAGGTGATTGCCAATTATGGCAAGGACAGCATTCGGGAATATGATGGCGTGGTAATCTGGATATCACAGGAGAGTGAATTCACACCAAAGACAGTACCTACTGACGAGGAACGCTCCAATCTGGTCTATCCGGTGAAGATTGCCGTAAAGAATGACGGATATATAAAACTGGGTTTCACAGGGGAAGTGGTTCTGACTGATGAGCAAGATTGAAGTAGAGGGTTTGTGCAAAAGTTTTGCACAGGTCAAGGCCTTGGATAATGTCTCATTGAGTATAGAATCCGGTGAGATTTTCGGTTTATACGGACAGGATGGATCCGGAAGGACTACGTTATTCCGCATATTGGCTACGCTGTCGGATCCTGATTCCGGGTATGTGGCTATGGATGGGCATAATCTGTCAAAAGATAAGAAAAACGCAAGGAAGGCCATAGGGTATGTAGCCGGAACTTTCTCACTTTATCCGGACTTTACGGTCAAAGAAAATATTGAATTTTTTGCCTCCCTGAATGATTCTTCTGTTGAAGAGTGCTATGAATATATAGAACCCATTTATAAAAAATTACTTCCTTTTTCAGACAGGCGGGCCGACCGGCTTTCAGGCGGTATGAAACAAAAGTTGTCTCTGTGCTGCGCCCTTGTCCGTAAACCTGAGATTCTTCTGCTTGATGAACCCACCACAGGCATAGATGCCGTGTCCCGTATCGAGGTATGGGAGGCTATCCGGTATCTCAACGAAAAAATAGGGATGACCGTTCTCGTTTCCACCCCGTACAGGAACGAACTGTTGCAATGCAACAGAGTCGCGGTGTTGGAAAAAGGTGTGGTCAAGTATGTTGGCACTCCTGATTCAATAGTTCCCGCAGATGACATAGGTGACAGGTCCAAGGATTGGCTTCGGAATGATTATTCCGTAGATGTAAGAGATCTTACCAGAAAGTTCGGCGATTTCACTGCAGTGGATTCAATCAGTTTTAATGTCCGTAAAGGAGAGGTCTTCGGTTTTCTGGGTTCCAACGGGGCGGGAAAGACCACGACAATCCGTATGCTTTGCGGTTTGCTCGCACCGACTTCCGGCTCTGGAACGGTCTGCGGTTACGATATTGTCTCCCAAGGAGAAGAAATCAAGCGAAGAATAGGCTATATGAGTCAGAAGTTCCTGCTTTACGGAGATATGACGGTGAAGGAAAATCTGTCTTATCTTGCAATGATCTATGGAATGGATTATTCACTTTCGCGCAAACGGGTAAAGGAAGTCATCGGGGCTGTCGGTCTGACCGGTTTGGAGAACAGGATGGCGGCAGAACTTCCGCTTGGACTGAAACAGAAGCTTTCCTTTGCCGCCGCTACAGTACATTCTCCAGATATCCTCCTGCTGGATGAGCCTACGAGTGGAGTCGATTTTGAAAATTGCAGGCAGATATGGAGGATAATAGATGAAGCGGCAAAGAGCGGTGCCACAGTATTTGTGACAACGCATAATCTGAACGAGGCATGGCACTGTGACAGGATACTGATGATGTCTCAGGGGAAGATAAAGGCAATTGGTGAACCTGGAGCGCTCGTGTCTGAATATGGTGCGAAAGATATTGACGATCTGTTTTCCAGACTTACATGACGGACAAGGTCTTTCTAATAATCCGCAAGGAATTCACTCATATCGTACGCGATGTGGGAGTTTTTGCCGTTGCCGTCGGAGTCCCGTTCTTTATGATAACCTTGTTCAGTTTTGTGTTATCTACGGACGTGAGAAGTATAAAGGTTGCCACGGTGGTTCCGCACCAATCTCCTTATACTGAACAGTTCCTGTCACCATTGAAACATAACCCGGTATTTGTGTTCAAAGGTAATTTTTCCTCTACGGAAGAAGGGGAGATGCTGATGCGGTCCAATAAAATCAATGCCATGGTTGTGCTCCATCCTGATTTTGATAGGATAATGTCCCTGTACTCCATGGATCCTACATTGCCTGTTCCAGTGCAGATAATCACTGATGCTTCCAACTGTGTGATAGGTTCAGCAGCATCCCTGTATCTGCAGTCAGCTCTTGGAACGGATCCCCAAAAACAGGATTTCGCTTCAGTCAGAATGTTGTATAATCCCAGACTCAAGAGTGCTTATTTATTCTGTCCGGGAATAATCGCATTGGCGATAGTTTTCCTGTGTGTCGTATATTCCAGTGTAGCCATAGCTGAGGAAAAAGAATCTGGCACGATTGAAAATCTGGTTGCATCACCAATCAGGACCTGGGAATATCTGATAGGAAAACTGTTCCCATATATGTGTCTCGGAATGCTTGCAGTATGTACAGGGATGCTGTCTTCGTATTTCTTGGTGGGTGTGCCGATCAATGGCTCGATAGCACTGATACTGGCAATTACACTGTTATACGTCATTACATCACTGATGTTCGGTTTCATCCTGTCAGCCTTCTGCCATAGTAGGGTAGATGCCTTTGTGTTAGGTACGGCCGTAATAACACTTCCTGTCCTGTACTTTGGCGGAATCGAAGTTCCTGTTTGGAATTTACCTCCCTGGGCACAGAGAGTCAGCGAATTGATATATGTTAGGTGGTATGCAGATGCCTTGCGCAAGCTTATGATTAACGGCGTGTCTGGGATACACATCCTGAAGGAGACGGTTATGATGTCTCTTTCCACAATCGTGTTTCTGGCGGGTTTCATTTATCTATTGAGAAAAGACAGATGGTTGCACTGAATCAGATAACAGCACTTGTCATCAAAGATGTGAAACAAGTTGTGCGCAACAGGAAAATTCTGGCTCTGCTGCTGATATATCCCGCTTTCTCGGCATTGGTCGTGCCCCATGTTATCAATTTCAACAGCGACATTGCCAGCATGGCGTACATAGATAATGACAACAGCGATCTGTCACGTTCCATTACCGGTGCATTGTACACTATGGATGGCGTAACGAATGTCGCTCATTGCAGCACATACGGACAAGCCCTTTTCCTTCTTGAAGAGACGGATGTCGATTGCATTCTTGAAATTCCCAAAGGATATGAGAATGCGTTGATGACAACTGGGAATTTGCCCGAACTGTCCCTGTCGGTAAATGCGGTGGATCCTGTTCTTGCATTGTTGGGAAGCCGCAAGATACTAGGAACCGTTGGAAGTGCAATATTGGAGCGGACAGGACAGAAAGACGTTCCCGTCAGTGCGTCAAAGAGCTATATTACCGAATCGCATTACTACAATCCTTCTATGGATTATATTCTGTATATGCTTCCCGTTGTTCTCCTGTCCGTCGCATTGTATCTGTGCATTTATGTTACGGGAACTTCCATGTCCAGTGAAATGGATGGTGGTATGGATATAATAAATTCAAGTCCGGTGAACCGCACAGTGTTCGTGTCGTCCAAAATTTTTACTTGCTATTTGTTTGGACTGTTTGAAATGCTCTATACCATATTCCTGTTGCAGTTTGCCCATAATATGGTTCCCTCCGGTTCCGTCCTGCTGGTGATGTCTTCATTCTCATTATTCGTCATTGGACTTTCTGCGACTATCATTCTGATAAGCAATCTCACTGCAAATGCTTCTCTGACTTTGTTGCTATCCTCCATATACACGGTGTCAACCCAACTTATGTCCGGATTCTTTACTCCTATTGAGAGTATGCACGTTGCCATACAGTATCTTTCGTATCTGAATCCCTGCCGTTATCTGGTGGAAATACTGCGCAATGTCTATCTTAAGTCAGCTACATTATACGATCTGCATTCCCAGTTCCTCTGGCTGACGGGGATTGTCGTTGTGACTTGTTTTCTGGCAGTGGTCACATACAGGAAACGGTCTGCGTGACGTTGGTTCACATACCGATTCTTGTCTGTTGGTGCAGAGTCTTGAGAAGTGTCAGTTGGTGAATACTCGATTGGAGGGCTGCATCATTCTCTTCGTTGATGTCCTTTAGAAGCTCGGTAATGTCTATCTCACCTTCCTCAAGGCGTTTCTCAGCGGCATTTCTGAGTTTCGTTCTGAGCTCAAGTATCCGGTTGTCACGTTGCAGACATTCTCTGATTCTCTCAGACTCCTGAATGAGCTGATGCCTTTCAAGATTGAATTTGAAATTGAGAATATCTTTCTCAACATCCAGATAGTCCATCTGATTCCTGATTACGGTATTGTCCCTCTTTCTGGTATATAGGGGAGACAGGTTGAATCCGATTTTGATTCCAGCCTGAGTATTGAATGCAGGGGCATGGCCGGTAAGATTCGCAAATATGTTGCGGTTGGGATAACCGTACCCGGCATCTGCGAACAGCGCAATTTTGGGCATCAGTTCCACGTCCAGTTTCTTCTCCTTGAGACCGAGCATTTTCTTCCGGTTCTCAAGCAGTAGAAATTCAGGTCTTTGGTAACCGGAACTGGAAACTGGCTCAGCAGGTATGGCAAGTTCCTCGTCAGCCATATTCATACCGGTTAGAAGCGAAAGTGACATCCTGAATACCTTTATTTCGGACTTGATCTCATCAACTTTCTGTTCTGCAGACAGAATCTCCACCTCCATTTTGGATAGGTCAATCTCACTTGCAAATCCTTCCTGATACAGGTTACGGAGTTTCTTGAAGTTGTCTTCCAGAACGTCAATCTTGCCCTCAGCCTGTTTGAGACGCTGCTCTAGCAATAATATGGAGAAATACACTTCATCCACCTGTTCTTCTACGGCAAGAAGATTCACCTCTACTTCCGCTTCCTTGCTTTCCGCTTCCGCTTCTGCAGATTTTTTTATCAGGGCGGAGGCACCGCCATCCCAGATGTTTTGCGTAAGGCTCACCCCCGCCATATATTGCCAGGGACGCTCAGATTCAAGATGAAGTATCCTATCTGTAACGTAGTGGAAGACATACGATGATATTGGACCGGCATTTGCGAAAATATCATCAAGACTATTCACGTTGTTTACCCAGTAGAACTGCCCGCCAATCACTACTTGCGGCAACCACGACATTGATGCATTCTTGAGGTTGCAGTCACTGGTAGCCTTTATGATGTCCAGCTTCCTTATTTCCGGAAAATTATCACGGGCCGCCTCTCTGCATTCATCGAGACTGGTTTCTGCAACTGCAACGGTGCGGAAGGATGTCAGTATGATGCAAAGCAACAGTAGTTTCTTCATTTTGTAACAGGTCCTTGAAGGGCAGTCCGGCAATATGCTATCTGGCGTAGTTGACCGCACGGGTCTCGCGGATAACCGTAATCTTTACCTGCCCCGGGTATGTCATTTCGTTCTGTATCTTTTCAGCGATTTCTGCTGACAACTGTTCGGTCTGTTTGTCATCAATCTTGTCTGCACCTACAATGACACGCAACTCACGGCCTGCCTGTATGGCGTAGGTTTTGGTTACGCCAGGGTAGGAGAGTGCAATCTTCTCAAGGTCGTTAAGACGCTTGATGTAGGCCTCGACAATCTCGCGACGTGCACCTGGACGTGCGCCGGAGATGGCATCGCATATCTGTACGATAGGAGCAATAAGGCTCTCCATCTCAATTTCCTCGTGGTGTGCGCCGATGGCATTGCAGATATCCGGCTTCTCCTTGTATTTCTCAGCAAGGTGCATACCGTATTCTGCGTGAGCCATCTCTGTCTCCTCGTCAGGAACCTTTCCTATATCGTGAAGCAGACCGGCTCTCTTGGCTTTTTTCGGATTGAGACCGAGTTCGGCAGCCATCACGGCACAAAGGTTCGCTGTCTCACGAGCGTGCTGCAACAGGTTCTGTCCGTATGATGAACGGTATTTCATCTTACCGATTATGCGGATAAGCTCCGGATGCATTCCGTGAATTCCCAGATCTATCGTGGTACGTTTACCTGTTTCAATAATCTCTTCTTCAACCTGCTTCTCAACCTTGGCTACCACTTCTTCTATGCGTGCCGGGTGAATTCTGCCGTCAGCTACCAGCTGGTGCAGTGCCAGACGGGCAATCTCACGGCGGACCGGGTCGAATGCGGAGATTACTATTGCCTCCGGAGTGTCATCAACGACAATCTCAACACCGCAGGCAGCCTCCAATGCACGGATATTACGTCCCTCTCGTCCTATGATGCGTCCCTTGATGTCCTCATTGTCAATGTGGAAGACGGTTACTGAATTTTCGATGGCGGTCTCAGTGCCTATTCTCTGAATGGTCTGGATGACTATTCTCTTGGCCTCCTTGTTGGCCGTCATACGTGCATCGTCCATAATATCGTTGATGTATGCAGCAGCCTCAGTCTTGGCCTCTTCCTTCAAAGAATCAATAAGGTGTGTCTTGGCTTCCTCTGCAGACAATCCGCTGATTGCCTCCAACCTGTCACGTTCCTGGGACTGAAGCTTGTCCAGCTCCTCTTTCTTTTCGTCGATAATTGCCATCTGGCCTTCCAGATTCTCGCGTACGGCATCAGCCTCGCTCAACTTATGCATCAGCTCGTCGTGACGCTGGTTCAACTGCATCTCCTTCTGTTTCAGACGGTTCTCGTTCTGCTGTATTTTCTGGTTGCGTGCGGCCACCTCCTTCTCAAGTTCTGCCTTCTTGTTCAGGAATTTTTCTTTAACCTCGAGTAATTTGTCACGCTTTATAGCCTCAACCTCGTCCAGACGCTCTTTCATTTGCGAGTTCAGCTTGCTGTTGAACAGCAGCCAGGCAGTCAGTGCGCCTATTATCAATCCTCCTAAAATTGCAAAAATGTACCACATATCACTAATGTCATTAATATAATAAAAACACCTTCCTTCATTCAATATCTGAATGACGGACGGTGCGTAACTCTCAATTTAAAGCTTGTTTGCGGATATGTGGCTTAATCGCAGGATTCACCAATCAGGGAATCCAACTTGCCGCTCATTTCCTGTATTCTCTCCTTGTAAGGCGCAGTGTCGTTGAAATTCTCCCACATCTGGTTGGCCATTGCCATATGCATGGCTGCCATAACGTAGTATTTCTCATCGCTCAACTGCGGAAAATGATCTCTGTATCGGTTCAGCATTGAGTTCAAACGTCTCGCAGCTTCTCTATATACAGCCTCATCCTTCCTCTTTATAGTGAGAGGGTAGTAGGTACCGCCCACCAGCAGCTTTATTTCAAATTCTTCCGCTGTATTCATATTTTCAGCATATCAATGCAGCGGTCAATCTCGCGCACCAGTCCCGATACTCTCTTGCGTGTGCTGTCCAGATCATGACCTGACACGCTGAGTACCTTGGTAAGCTTGAGGTTTTCATAATTCGACTGCAGCTGACTGATTTTGTTCCTGAGTTCATCCTCGCGTAATTTGGCATCAACGATGTCCTTGCGCAACGATTCGTTCTCTCTCTTCAGATCATTGTACATGGCAACCAGCTTCCGGATTTTTCTCTCAAAAGCATCAAGTAACTCTGTCTCTGAACTGACAATCATTATGAAATACCCTTATTTCTGCAAAAGTAATGATTATTTTTTATTCATAATCTCTTTTGCGGCTTCAATCTTCTCTTTGGTCTTCGGCTCTTTCTTGGCCAGTCTTATCATGCTGAAGGCGTATTCAGTCATCCATTGCTCGGAGAAACCGAGATGCTGCTGATAATTCCGGATGTTGAATACGGTCTTGTAGCTGGATTCATCCTGCCATTTGTTTTCAGTCATTATTTTATGAACCGAATCCTCTGTCATTGCATACAATGCTTTCTTCAGGAAATTCGGTACGCGGAACTTCCATTTCATTATGGTTCCAATCTGCATCATCAGGTCACTGCTGAATCCCTGGAATTGGAACATATAACCCTGTACGGCCTGTATGTTGCGGCAGTTCTTCCTGATGGATGAGTCAATTTCCTTGAAAAAGCCCTCACTCAGACCATACATCTGGCTGAGCATTTTGCGACAGCGAGGTTTTTCGGCCACTCCGAGCTTGTTGCCCTGAGTCTGGATTTTGAGACTGCGTTTGAAAGTGGCGAGGTCCGGCAGATAATTGATGTTGGTGATTCCAAGATTTCCTGCCATTCCGGCTTGAAAATATACCCTTATCAGAGTCATGAAATCCTCCATTCCGCCAAGATTCTCTATTTTGTCCGAGTTCTTTTTGAATAATCCCATTGCATGTATTTTTTTGAGTTCTGAATTTGTCGCGAAAATAAAAAGAATTTCTTAATTTTGCGCGGTTTTACGCAGGTAAAGCCTCTGATTTCGGATGATTGTAACTTTTAACTTAATACAAACATTATGATTAAACTGGGTATTAACGGTTTTGGCCGCATCGGACGTATGGTTTTCC
>JAKSIX010000034.1 GCA_024398595.1 Bacteroidaceae bacterium
GAGGTCCTTTCTCGTCCCAAGTTCAATTTTGATAAGGAAATGCGCGAACTCCTTGGAGCGTATTGTCTTTCTTGGAGAGGATGCCGATAGAACAGCTTATCCAGAATCCTTTCCCGATGAGGACGACCGCGCCTTCTACGAAGTGGCGTTAGGCACGGATAATGCTTATCTTGTCACAGGTAATCTCAAGCACTTCCCTAAGACTCCTATCGGAAAGTGAATTTCAATACTGAAAGATTCTGGACACTCCTTTGTTCTAGGGAGGGGGGGGTATAACTTTACGCATATCAGCAACTTAGAGAAAATCCTGCAGGCTGAACAGCCATAATGAAGAAGCCTCCGGATTTTCCGAAGGCTTCTTGCGGTGTGTATGGGGCTCGAACCCATGACCTCCGCCGTGACAGGGCGGCATTCTAACCAAGCTGAACTAACACACCGTTTGCTGTTCATTTCTGTTAGCGGTGCAAAGGTACACACTTTTTTAATATCCGCAACACTTATGGATTTATTTTTCAAAAAATTTTTTGAAGCAACAATACGTCAGCATAGCCGTTACATGTCCACATCCAATCATTCATCCTACCGCTCTGACTGAAACCCGCAGACAGAAACAATTTATGGCTGTATTCATTGCAGACAGGAACAATAGCGGCAAGCTGATGCAGGCGGAGTCTGTTCACGGCATAATCGCACAGTTTTCCCAATGCCGCACCGGCAATACCCAAATGCCGGTATTCCGGCAAAACAGCAATACCGACCATTGCGTGTGACTGCACAGCATCAATGTCTGTCAAGTCTATACATCCTGCCACATTGCCCTGATACTCGATTATGAAACGTATCTGGTGCTCTGCGAACAAGTCATGTACGCTCTCCTCTATATATTTCACAAGCTGATGCCGCGAATAAGGCGCATTATTGCACGACACATCCCAAAGGGACTCGTCGTTCTCCATCCTGTAAAGCACGTCCACATCGGACATCTCCGGAGAACGCAGTCTCACGGAATCTCCGTCAAGCGACAACTTCTCCATCACGCATTACCTTTCCATTGTGAATAAGCAGAATTCCATTGTCGGGATTATAAGTAGCAATCATCGACAGCCCGGCATTGCGCGACATATTCCCTATTATCTCACCGTAAGTAAAAGCGGATATGTCATATACGGTATAGTCCCTGAGGCCTTCCACCTGAGGCAAAGACATTCCTGAAGTCAGCAGCGAGCCGTCAGGAATATCAGCAATACCGGCTATAGCATTGAAAAACTCAGGATGCCCGGCGTACAGCCAGTCATCAGACCTTTTCTCAGCACTGTCTGTCTGGATATTATTGCCAATATACGTCAACAAAGTACGCAGTCTCAGCACAAGCCAGACCATAAGACGCGACAGTCTGCCGTATCCGTGGAAATGCTTGTCAAAGAAAATGAGCATAGCATTATAGAATGTCCTTGAATACGCATACGATGTCTTGTTGGTGCTCTCACCTTTATAGTGTAATATCCTTACGGGAATATACCAGTTCTCATAACCGGCTTTCAGTACGCGATACGACAGATCCACGTCCTCACCGTACATAAAGAACGACTCATCGAACCCCCCCGCCTTTTCAAATGCCTGACGACGGGCAAACATATAAGCACCGGACACAATCTCTATGCGGTTAGCCTCATCATTATTCAGATGCCCAAGATAATATCGTCCGAACAATCTTGATTTCGGGAACATCGAACAAAGTCCGCTCATTTTGCAGAACGACACGAAAGGTGTAGGAACGGCACGTATAGACTCCTTGGCGAAGGTGCCGTCAGGATTAAGCATACAAACGCCGGCCAATCCGGCATCGGGATGGTTGTCCATAAAGCGTATACAGTCTGCAAACACATTCTCGGAAATTATGGTATCCGGATTAAGGAAGAGCAGATATCGTCCCGACGATTCCGCTACGGCACGGTTATTGGCCTTTGAAAAGCCGGTATTTCCACCGGCGCGTATGAATTTCACTGTAGGGAAAAGCGGCTCAAGATACTCTACCGAGCCATCCTGCGAGTCATTGTCAATCACAATAGTCTCTGCATCCAAGCCTTTTGATGCCCGCATCACCGAATTGAGGCACTGCTCAAGATAGTACCTTACATTATAGCTTACTATTATGACGCTGAGTACTACCATCAGTCACATTCATCCCAGTCCAGATCATATTCTATCGCCCCTCGTGTCGGGTAACAGAACATTGAGCAGATTGCTCCTATAACGGCACAGTACAGTCCGATGTCATCATTGATCAGATAATACAGCACCATACCATATTCAACAACGGCAAAAAACGCGGCCAGACGCAACCAGGAACAAATCACATATATTCTCAAGCGGCTTCCAAACGGTCTGTCCCCAATCCTGTCCATCATCTTCTTAAACCCGCCAAGTGCCAGAGGAATCAATGCCAAAGCAGACATCACGCCCACAATCTGCATAATGTAAATATGCCCATTGTCGGTTACCGCCCCTTTCGCAAGAGTTCCGAACTCAAACATAAGTGCAATTGCACCTGCCGCGACATAAATCGCAAACCAGCCTATTCTAAGGCTCCAGGTAAGTTTTCCGGATTCCATATTTTTCAGACAAATGGAGTTCTATCTACAATTGAGCGGCCAAGCGACACTTCGTCAGCATACTCAAGATTATTTCCCACTGCCACGCCACGTGCTATGACGCTAAGTCTGACTCCTGTGTCGGACAAACGCTTCGATATAAAGAAATTGGTGGTATCGCCCTCCATCGTCGGACTGAGTGCCAATATCACTTCCTTTATTCCACCTGCCCTCACACGTTCCACGAGACCGTCTATCTGCAAGTCCGAAGGACCGACGCCGTTCATCGGCGATATGACTCCGCCCAGCACGTGATACACACCCTTGTACTGCATGGTATTTTCTATCGCCATCACATCCTGTACATTCTCGACCACACAGACAGTGGAAGAATCGCGTTTCGGGCCCGAACATATCGGACACACGTCCGTATCGGAGATATTATGGCAGATTTTGCAGTATCGGATGTCCTCTTTGAGAGTCTCCAGTACACTGCCGAACTCGCGGACCTCGCTTTCAGGGCGCGAAAGCAGATGCAGGACAAGCCTCAACGCAGTCCTGCGGCCTATACCGGGCAATGACGCGAACGCGTTCACTGCACGTTCTAAAGCGGCTGAAGGATACTCACCTATCATATCGGACAAATTAGATTGCGCGAATTTAGAATAAATATCGCAAACAATGATTACCTTCGCGCAATCATTGCCTATATCACTATGGAAATCCGCAGTGCAGAATTCATCATAAGCAACACAGACGTATCGGAATGTCCGGCCGGAAACAAGCCGGAATACGCCTTCATCGGCAGATCGAATGTAGGCAAATCCAGTCTCATCAATATGCTCACCGGCAATTCCAAACTGGCAATGACCTCTTCAACGCCTGGCAAGACATTGCTCATCAACCATTTTCTTGTCAACAGGGAATGGTATTTAGTAGATTTGCCGGGATATGGCTACGCGCAGCGCGGCAGGCAGCAGCAGATGGAGATTCAGAAAATCATTGGACAGTACATTCTTCACAGAGAAAGTCTCACCTGTCTTTTCGTACTGATAGACAGCCGTCTTGAGCCGCAGAGGATTGACCTGCAGTTTATCCGTTGGCTCGGTGAGAACGGAGTCCCGTTCGCCATCGTCTTCACCAAATCGGACAAATCAGGCAGAGACACGCTCAACAGAAACATAAGGACATTCCTGACCACGCTGTCCGAAGAATGGGAGGAACTGCCGCCACATTTCACCACATCCGCCTTGAAACGCTCAGGACGTGAAGAATTGCTGGACTACATTGACAGCATCAACAGGTCATTGTGACGTTTTTTACCGATAATACATTGCAATAACATTTTTATATATATCTTTGCGGCGTATTTCAGAGGACAGGTCGTCCGATACAGCTGAAGACAAATTACGGCAGGGTAAACAGTCGCCGGATATTGGCCGTTTCTGCCGCACAACACATTTTTTATGCTAAACATTCTTCAATTAAGAGAAAAGGAGCTTGATGAACTCCAGAAAATCGCACGTGAGTTAGGAATAAAGGATGCCGATATCAAGAAGCTTCCGAAAGACAAACTTATCTATGCCGTAATAGACCAGCAGGCCATCATAGGCGCGACCTCCAAAGGCGATGCCACGCCACGTACAGAGCAGCGGCAGAAGAAGAGAGTTACGGAAAGGAAGGACAAGCCGTCCGTAAAGCCGGTTGAAAGCGAGACGGCAGACAATGGAACGGCCAACGGAGACAAAGACATGGCTGGTGGCAAAGCGGCCGGTTCCGAGCCGGATACCAAATCATCCAAGCCACGTCGCGGCCGCAACAAAAAGGCTGAAGTTTCCGCACCTGCCACAGAATCGGAAAACACTTCTGACACCAAAGAGACAGCTCAGGATTCAGACCGGCAAAAGGAGGAGCAGCCGATGACTGACCAGCCGAAGGCGGAGCAGCAAAAGCCAAAACAACGTCGCGGACACCAGAAGGCAGTGGAGGTCACTCCCACCGGAGAGGATGTAAATAACGGCAGCGAAACATCCGTATCGGATACTCAGGCACAGGAAGAAAATGCATCTGTAGAGTTGGAGCAGACAGCTCCGGCCAAATCCGACACGTCCCAAGAGAAGAAACAGTATCAGGAAAACCGTTCCTACGATTTTGGAGATATACTCAAGGGCGAAGGCGTTCTGGAGATTATGCCCGAGAACTACGGATTCCTGCGTTCATCGGATTACAACTATCTGTCATCACCTGACGATATCTATGTATCCCAGTCACAAATCAGACTGTCAGGCCTCAAGACAGGCGATGTCGTGGAAGGAATCATACGCCCGCCACGCGAAGGCGAGAAATACTTCCCGTTAGTCAAGGTCAACAAGATTAACGGACTTGACCCGTCAATGGCACGCGACAGAATTCCGTTCGAACACCTCACCCCACTCTTCCCTGAAGAGAAATTCAAGCTTTGCAAAGGCGATTACGACAACATGTCCGCACGTATAGTAGATATGTTCGCCCCTATAGGAAAAGGGCAGCGCGGACTGATAGTGGCACAGCCGAAAACCGGTAAGACCATATTGCTGAAGGATATTGCCAATGCCATCGCAGAGAATCACCCCGAAGTCTATATGATTATGCTGCTCATTGACGAGCGTCCTGAAGAGGTCACCGATATGGCACGCAGCGTCAAGGCCGAGGTAATCGCATCGACATTCGATGAGCCCGCCGAGCGTCATGTCAAAATCGCGAGCATTGTCATTGAAAAAGCCAAGCGTATGGTTGAGTGCGGTCACGACGTAGTGATTTTCCTTGATTCTATAACACGTCTGGCACGCGCCTATAACACAGTCAGTCCGGCAAGCGGCAAGGTTCTGTCAGGAGGTGTCGATGCAAATGCCCTGCACAAACCCAAACGTTTCTTCGGAGCGGCCAGAAACATTGAGAACGGAGGTTCGCTGACCATCATAGCCACAGCTCTTATTGACACAGGTTCAAAGATGGACGAAGTAATCTTCGAAGAATTCAAGGGAACAGGCAATATGGAGCTTCAGCTTGACCGCAACCTGAGCAACAAGCGCATCTTCCCTGCTGTCAACATCGTAGCATCAAGCACACGGCGCGACGATCTGCTGCACGACAAGACCACGCTTGACCGTATGTGGATTCTGCGCAAGTATCTGTCGGACATGAATCCGATAGAAGCTATGGAATTCACGAAGAACCGTCTGGAGCAGACCAAGGACAACGCCGAGTTCCTTGCCAGCATGAACAAATAATCAAAACAAAACCGGCAGTGGAAAATTCCATTGCCGGTTTTGTTTCCATATAGCGGTTTCACGCATCAGAACGGAAGGTCATCCTTCTCGTCCGAAGGGGCAAAAGGCGATGCGACAGGACCACTGCCTGCAGGTGTTTCCCCAGACTGCGGCCTGCCGTTCTGAACGTGCTCAACCTTCCATGCGCGGATATCATTGTACCATCTTCCGTTGTATTCACGGCAATTGATATCAAAACTTACCGTCACTTCGTCACCGGCATTGATTGCAGCCTGCTGGATCTTGTCCTCGCCCCAGATGCTGAACATCATTCTGTGAGGATACTGTTCCTGTGTCTCAATTACATACTCCTGTGTTTTCCAGCTGTTGCCGGAATTTTTTGACACCCCGCTTCTCGGCTCCAAGACCTGAATTATTTTTCCTGTCAGTTCCATTTTCACTATTTATTGAATCTTTCAAAATCTGTTTTGAAATATTCCAATTAAAAACTTCAAAACAGATTCTCACCGCGAAATTACATTTTTCAATCAGCATCTTCCAATTTTCACGGACATTTTTACAACAATCCGGCAAAAAAGTTCTATCTTCGCAAATACATTAAACACCGAAAAAAATGAGATTTACAGTTTCAAGTTCAGCACTGGCCGGCAGGCTTCAAGCCATAAGCAGGGTTATCAACCCAAAGTCAATCAATCCCATACTTCAGGATTTCCTGTTCAAGACAACAGGCAGCATTCTCTCTGTCACAGCCTCGGACAACGACACCACGCTTGAAACAACCGTGGAGCTTGCCGAAAGCGACAGGGATTTCCAGATAGCATTGCCCGCCAAGACAATGCTGGATGCCTTGAAGGAAATTCCAGAGCAGCCACTGACATTCCAGATAAACGACGGGACGCACGAGACAGTCGTGAATTATCTTAACGGGCAATACAATATAATGGGACACGATGCCGATGAATATCCGCAGCCGTCAGTATTGTCAGCCGATGCCACAAATCATACCATCCCTGCCGCGATATTCACAGCAGCATTGTCCCGTTGCACATTTGCTGTAGCAGAAGACGAGTTGAGACCGGTAATGAATGGCATCTTTCTGGACTTCGACACCGAAAACATAGCTTTTGTCGCATCCGACGGGCACAAGCTCGTCTGCGACAAGAACACATCAGTCAAGAGCAGTGCCAGGGTGTCAGTCATCCTGCCGAAGCGTCCGGCAGCCTTACTGAAGTCACTGGCCGGCACCGACGGAGACATCAGTATCAGTTTCGACAACCGCAGCGCAATGATAACAATGAACGGATACAATATGGTATGCAGGCTCATTGAAGGAAGATATCCGAACTACAATTCAGTGATACCGTCCAACAATCCGCACACATTGACCATAGACAAGTCAGTTCTTACAGGAGCTTTGAAACGTGTGTCCGTATTCTCACCGGCAAGCAGCGGTCTGATCAGACTTCGCATCAGGGACAATCAACTGGTTGTATCGACCCAGGACCTCGACTTTTCGACATCAGCCACAGAAACCCTGACCTGCCAATATGACGGTGCGCCTATGAGCATAGGTTTCAAGGCCGGCTTCCTGATAGACATTCTCAACAACATGCCCGGTCAGGAAATAGTCATAAGGCTGGCAGATCCGTCGCGAGCAGGCATCATTGTCCCATCAGAGCAGGAAGAGAACGACAACCTTCTGATGCTGCTTATGCCAATGGTATTGAACGACTGATGAAACTGAATCTGACAACCCCCATAGTTTTCTTCGATCTTGAAACGACCGGAGTGAACGTGTCGCACGACCGCATCGTGGAGATTTGCTATCTGAAAGTGTGGCCAAACGGAAACGAAACCGCACGTACCATGAGGATCAATCCGGAAATGCACATTCCCGAGGCCGCGACAGCAGTACACGGCATACACGATGATGACGTTGCAGACTGTCCCACTTTCAAGATGGTGGCAAAGGAAGTGGCAAAGGATTTTGAAGGGTGCGACATTGCAGGCTTCAACTCCAACAGATTCGATGTCCCGCTGCTGGCCGAGGAATTCCTGCGGGCGGGGGTCGATATTGACCTGACAAGACACAAGCTCATTGATGTACAGGTCATATACCATAAATTCGAGCAGCGCACACTTTCCGCCGCATACAGGTTCTACTGCGGAAAGAATCTTGAGGATGCGCACAGTGCCGAGGGCGACACGCGCGCCACGTACGAAGTGCTTCAGGCGCAGCTTGACAAATACCCGGAATTGCAGAATGATATGGGTTTCCTTTCAGAATTCTCCAGTTTCACAAACAACGTGGATTTTGCCGGTCGCATAATCTACAACAGCAACCGTATCGAAGTATTCAATTTCGGCAAATACAAGGATCAGCCCGTAGTCCAGGTACTGCAGAGAGATCCCAGTTATTACAGATGGATGATGGACGGGGACTTCCCGCTCAACACCAAGCAGGTTCTGACCAGAATAAAAATAATGAACAAGTGTTGATGTTATCATGGCCAATCCTCTGTCAGGAAAGCATTTCGTTTTAGGAATTACAGGCAGTATCGCCGCATACAAGGCCTGCACGCTGATACGGCTTCTTATAAAACAGGGTGCAGAAGTCCAGGTTGTCATAACCCCGTCAGGTAAGGAATTCATAACACCCATTACATTGTCGGCATTGACCTCCAAACCGGTGATAAGCGAGTTTTTCTCCGGACGCGACGGTTCCTGGCACAGTCACGTGGCACTTGGCCAGTGGGCAGATGCCATGATAGTAGCACCCTGTACCGCATCGACATTAGGCAAGATGGCCAACGGTGTAGCAGACAACATGCTCGTAACCACCTATATGGCAATGAAGGCCCCGGTATTCATTGCTCCGGCTATGGATCTGGATATGTTCGCACATCCTGTCACACAGCGCAACATAGACATACTGGGAAGTTTCGGGAACATAATAATAGAGCCCAAAGAAGGTGAACTTGCCAGCAAGCTTGTCGGCAGGGGACGGATGGAAGAGCCCGAAAACATTGTCGCTGTTCTGGAGAAGTATTTCACAAAGGATGACAGTCTCTCCAAAAAAAAAATTCTGATAACGGCGGGACCCACCCACGAGAGAATTGACCCCGTACGTTATATTGGCAACGATTCCACAGGAAAGATGGGATTTGCGCTGGCCGAAGAGTGTGCCGGGCGTGGTGCTGATGTCACACTTGTGGCAGGTCCGGTTTCACTGAAAACCTGCAACCCCGGTATCAGGCGTATAGATGTCACCACAGCATCCCAGATGTACGATGCCACCGTCACTGAGTTCAAGGATTCCGATGTTGCGATATTGTGTGCCGCCGTAGCTGATTTCACCCCCGATGTCACATCCGATGAAAAAATCAAGCGCAAGGGAGACATGACTCTGCATCTGGTACCGACCAGGGATATAGCGGCATCTGTCGGTGAAATGAAGAAACCCGGACAGATAACGGTAGGTTTCGCATTGGAGACAAATGACGAATCCGTGAATGCCGCCGGAAAACTGAAGAAGAAGAATTTTGATTTCATAGTACTCAACTCATTGCGCGATGATGGTGCAGGATTCGGGCACGACACCAACAAAGTAACGATAATCGACAGGAACGGCAGTACAGAATATCCGCTCAAGCACAAGAAAGATGTGGCTCGGGACATAATAGACAGAATATCCGCCCTACTCTGCTGTATGTTGCTTCTGTTGCTTCCGTTTGGCCGTATCAGGGCACAGGAACTGAATGCCAGAGTCAGCATCAACACCTCAAAAATATCGGGCACAGACAAACACGTATTCGATGAACTCCAGACAGCTCTGACCGATTTCATAAACCTGAGGTCATGGACTGAATACAAATTCGCGCCGCAGGAGCGTATTTCCTGCAGTTTCATCATTACCGTCAACAGCTACGAAGCCAGTTCCGGTGCCTTTGAATGTGAAATGATGGTACAGAGCAACCGTCCCGTGTTCGGTTCCTCGTACAATACTACGGTATTCAACTTTTTAGACCGGGAGGTTATGTTCAACTATACCGAGCAGGACCGTCTGGAATTCACAGAGACCAATATTGACAACAATCTGACAGCCATCTTTGCATTCTACAGCTATCTGATAATAGGTCTCGATTTCGATACGATGTCCGAGAACGGTGGAACCGGATTGCTCCACCACGCGGAAAACATAGCGGCAAATGCCCAGTCAATAGGTGGCGGATGGCGTTCTTTCGACAACAACCAGAACAAATACTCCATAATCACGGACTATATGAACGGCAATCTCGCCTCATTCCGCAAGATGCAGTACGAGTACCACCGTCTTGGACTTGACGATATGTCTTCAAATGTAGAACGGGGACGGGCCGTAATCACAGAGTGTATGGATCTGCTCAACGAGACCTATCACACAAAGAGCACATCCATACTGCCGATACTTTTCACAGAGATAAAGCACGACGAACTGGTCAACATCTATTCCCGTGGACAGGACAAGGAGAGAGAAAGTGTGTCTGATATTCTAAGGGCCATCAACCCGTCATTTTCAAACGACTGGGAAGCAATCAAAAAACCACGCTGATGCTCAAGTCTCTGCATATTAGCCACTACGTTCTGATAGACAGTCTGGACATAGATTTCCGCCAGGGATTTTCTGTCCTGACAGGACAGACAGGCGCAGGCAAATCCATAATACTTGGAGCTCTCAACCTGCTGACGGGACAACGCGCAGAAAGCAGAACCATAAGCGAAGATGCGGATAAATGTATAATAGAAGGACATTTTGACCTTACCGGCTTCGGACTTCAGGATTCATTCACAGAATACGGGCTTGACTACGATGAGACTGACACAATCTTCCGCCGTGAGATACTCAAATCCGGCAAGAGCCGTGCATTCATAAACGACACTCCGGTCGGGCTTTCTGAACTCAAGGATATAGGCAGCCGCCTCATTGATATTCACTCACAGCACCAGAACCTGCTTTTAGGTACCGAAACATTCCAGACATACGTCACTGATACCATTGCCGGAAATACGGAACTCCTGAAAGAATACAGAGAGTGTTACAGACAGCACGCAGAATGTTCCCGCAGACTGAAGGAACTGCGTGATGAAGAGGCCTTAAGCCACAGCGAACACGATTACATACAGTTTCAGTATGACGAACTGGAAAAGGCACGGCTGATACCGGGCGAGCAGGAACAGCTTGAAAATGAACAGGAACTGCTCTCAAATGCCGAGGAAATCAAGGAAGCCCTGTATCAGGCCATATCATTCCTGAACGGAGAGTCAGACAGTGCAGTCCTGCGTACGCGGCAGGCACTGCAATCGCTGAAAAATGCCGCACACGGCATATCCTCTGTACAGGAACTGACCGGACGTTTGGATAGCTGTCTGATAGAATTGCGTGATATATGTTCCGAAGCAGAGCGCATAGAGGAAGCCACATCATATAATCCCGAGAGATTGGAATATATATCAAACCGTCTCAGCACTATCTACTCTTTACAGAAAAAACACAACTGCGACTCTGAGGACTCCCTGATAGAACTGACCGGGACATTACAGGAGAAACTTTCCAGAATCAGTTCTTTCGGTGAAGATATAGCTGATATGGAGCGGCAGGAGAAGTCCTTGCGGGACAAGCTGCAAGCATTGGCTGCAAAGTTATCCGAGTCGCGCAAAAAAGCCGCCGTAAGCATCCGGGAAAGGATTATGCAGATGCTGGCTCCACTGGGCATCAAGGGTGGACAATTCCACATCAGCATTTCGCATAAAGACAGTTTCGACGGGAACGGCTCGGACCGGATAAGTTTCATGTTCGCCGCAAATCAGGGTTCAAGTCTTCAGGAACTTGCGCAGACAGCATCAGGTGGCGAAATATCCAGAGTTATGCTGATAATAAAGTCCCTTCTGGCCGGAGCCATTGACCTGCCGACTGTCATATTCGACGAGATTGACACAGGTGTGTCCGGAGCCGTGGCGGAACAGATGGCACTGATGATGCGCAGAATGTGTTCGGAAGGGCGTCAGGTCATAGCCATAACGCATCTGCCCCAGATCGCCTCGAAGGGTGACATACACTACCTCGTGTATAAGAACGAGACAGACGGCAGCACACACACATACATATCCGAACTTGACAAGGAACAACGCATTACGGAAATTGCCAGAATGATAAGCGGAGCCACAATTACGGATGCCGCACTGGACAATGCCCGTGCACTGATAGACAATTGACTGAAGTTTTGCAAGAGAAATGGATAACGGAGGAGTAATATTCGGCATACGGGCTGTGATTGAGGCCATCGGAGCCGGCAGGGAAATTGACAAGCTGCTCATCAGGAAAGACCTGCAGGGAGATTTGTCCAAAGAACTGTTCAATGTAATCAAAGGACGCGGCATTCCTGTACAGAAGGTTCCTGCAGAGCGTCTCAACCGCATAACGCGAAAGAATCATCAGGGGGTGATTGCCTTCACAACAGAAATCACATACCAGCATATAGAAGACATCGTCCCCACCCTTTTTGAGGATGGGATTAATCCGTTCGTAATATTGTTGGACGGAATCACAGATGTCCGCAACTTCGGTGCCATAGCACGTACAGCCGAATGTGCAGGTGCCGATGCCATCATCATACCCAAGCATAACAGCGTGAGCGCAAATGCCGATGCCGTCAAGACTTCAGCAGGTGCACTCCACACCATACCGGTATGCCGTGAAGCCCGCATAGACTCTACCCTGCGCTATCTGAGAGACAGCGGATTCCACATTGTCGGAGCCACAGAGAAAGGAGACACACCATATACTCACGGCGATTTCTCCGGCCCCGTGTGTCTGGTAATGGGAGCCGAAGACAATGGCATACCATCGGAACATCTGTCTCTATGCGACGAATGGGTCCGGATACCGATTTCAGGCAAAATAGAGTCACTGAACGTATCAGTGGCCGCAGGTATTCTTATTTATGAGATTTTAAGACAAAGAAACGACAATGCATAAGACAACTGTTATCACAATAATACTGCTGGCAGTCACCGCATCAGCCACTCAGGCCAAGGCCCCGAAATGGTTCAAGAAAAGCAGGAATGCTGTATGTCAGATAGTGGCATACGATGAAAAAGGCAACGAAACAGGCCGTGCAACAGGTTTTTTCACATCTGCAGACGGATACGGAATAACGGGATACGACATTTTCAGCAACGCATCCAAAGCCGTTGCAATTGATATAAACGGCATTTCGCGCAACATAAAATACGTAACCGGAGCAAACAGAATATACGATGTGGCACGTTTCAAGACAGACACATACAAGCCCGTGCAATATCTGACAGCGACAGAAAACCCGTCACAGACAGGCGAAGCCCTATACATTATCCAATATTCCACAGACAAGAGCTATCTTCCACAGGAATATTCCATCAGCAAATGTTCCGAAATGACAGGCGGATACACCTACTACGACCTGTCCGGCGCGGACATTTGCCGCAATGCCGCAGGTGCTCCGGTGTTTGACACCAACGGTAACGTCATCGGCATACTACAGAATGCCGTAGATGGCGATACCTGCAATTACGCCGTTGACAGCCGCTTTGCGTATTCACTGGCAATAAGTTCGGCACTTGCACTGAATGAAGACGATTATCGTGGAATGACATTTCCAAAAGCACTTCCGGACAACGAGGAGCAGGCTCTGGTATATCTGTACATCAACCAGGGCGGTGACAGCGCGACATACTCCGGACTCCTTGACCGGTTCATAGAGCAATATCCTGAAAGTTCGGACGGGTATCTGCGCAAGGGAACATATCTGATAAGTAGCGGGGACTCGCTCAGATTTGAGGAAGGGCGCAATACCTTGGACAAATCGGTAACACTGTCCAAAGACAGGGATAATGCCCTGTATGAATACTCACGCCTCATATACAGCACCCTCACGACCTCAGCAAGTACAGAGAGGGACGGATGGAATCTTGAGGCAGCACTCAACATGATTGAAGAGGCCATCAGCATAGAAAGGATGCCGTCGTACCTGCAGCTTCAAGGCAACATACTTTTCTCCATGGAAAGATTCCCGGAGGCACTTGCTGACTATCAGGAAATCAACAGGACAAACATGGCATCGCCGGAGACATATTACTATACTTCTGTCATAAAAGGCAAGATGGGTATCGATGCCGATGAAATCATCGCCACCTTGGACAGTGCCGTCAACTTCTATGGCAAGCCATACACATCGAAAGTCGCCCCATTCATTCTGGAACGCGCTACCACAAAAGAGGGATTACAGCGTTACCGGGAGGCTGTACTTGATTTAAATGAATACGAACAGACCCTTGGCAGTGCCAGTCTCTCTGCGGAATTCTACTATTTCAGAGAACAAATGGAGATAAAAGCCAAGATGTATGAGCAGGCTATGAAAGATATTGAACGTGCGGTATATCTTGCCCCGGACGACCTTGGTTTGAGTCTTGAACAGGTAAGCCTGATGTTGCGTGTAGGCTTAGCTGAGCAGGCATTGCCTCTGATAACTGAACTGACAGACCTTAATCCGGACAATACAGACTGCCAGCGTCTGCTCGGAATATGCCTGATGAACACGGACAACGAAGCTCAGGCAAAAGTGCACTTTCAGAAAGCCGCAGATCTTGGCGATGAACAGGCGGAAAAACTATTGGAAAGACTCCAGCAATAAGATAGAGGAAGTATCGGCATTCACGCGATAGCGGTTGTCTATGCGCTGCCCTACCACCCAAACTATATTATCGCCGTCACACAGTACCAGTTGGTTCCGCTTCTGGAGAATGTCCATCTTGAGGTCAGTCATAAAGTCACTCAGGAGTCTGCGTCCCTTCATCCCAAATGGAACAAATCTGTCTCCCTGACGCCATGTTCTAAGCAGCAGACTGTCACTGAGCCGGTCAGCATCAAGCATCGCCACATTTCTGTCACGCACAATCGGTGTACCGGCAGGCACAATACGTACCGACAACACACGTTTTTCGCCGGAACAGACAGTATATCCGTCTTTCTTTTCAACCTTCATCACAATGTCCGCACTCCCTGATTCCACATTCTCCATCAATATCAGACTGTCCCTATCCTTTACTACAACTGCTGAATTTGACACGAAACGTCTGCCGGGCTCACCGTCAAGCGAACCCATTATATCTGAAATCCGGGAATCATTGTAGCCATGCGGTGAGAGTATCTCATACAATACGGCCTCTACCGATGCCGACTGCCTGAGTCTGCCTATATCTATTACACTCCTGTTCCCATCGGACGACACACACCTTTCAATATCACGTCCTACAGCATCGCTGTATATATGGAAGCATTCCATCAGACGGGTGGAAGTACTGTGTATGGCATCATCAACATCAGGATTCAGCTGTCTCAAAAGAGGCAGAAGCTGAAGGCGTATCTTATTGCGTGTATAATCACACTCCAGATTTGTGCTGTCCGTGACATACTTCTGTTTCTGCCCACGCATCCAGTTTTCAATATCAGTGCGTCTGAGACATAGCAATGGTCTTACCACATTTCCGTTCCGTGGTCTTATACCTGTCATTCCGCGCAGGCCGGTACCACGTATCAGATTCATAAGCACAGTCTCTACCGAGTCATCAATATGATGGGCAACAGCTATAGCCTGACAACCATATCGGACTCTAAGGCGTTCAAAATCGTTATAACGCAATTCACGGGCAGCCATCTCAACAGAGCACTGCCTCTCACGGGCATATCCTACCGTATCATAGTGCATTACCGACAACACCACTCCAAGGTCAGCGCAGAGTTCCTCCACAAATTTCTGATCGCGGTCACTTTCATCTCCGCGTAAATGGAAATTGCAATGCACCGCCACACATTCGTATTCAAGTAAGCCCAACAGCCTCAACAGAGCCACGCTATCCGCACCTCCGCTCAATCCGACCAGCACCCGGTCTCCCTGCTGGAGAAGCCTGTTGGACTCTATGAAACTTTTTACCTTATCCTGTATGGCCATACTACAGGGCACAAAGATAAACTAACCTCTAATATTTTGCAGCAAAATGGACGGATTTCTGAAAAAAGGCATTAACTTTGCACCTGCATTCAGGAAGGGTACCTTGACCGAGTGGCTAGGTAGCGGTCTGCAAAACCGTTTACGGCAGTTCGAATCTGCCAGGTACCTCCAAATTCAGGGGGAGAGTTGTCAGAAGCGACTCTTTTTTGTTTCCCAAGCATCAGAACGGGCTCTATGACAGCAGAAGAGAAACTTAACGCCATACTTGCGTATTATAACCCCGAGGGGCAGGATATGATACGGCGTGCTTACGACATTGCCTCTCTTTCATTAAGCGGGATTGTACGCAGCGACGGCTCTCCGTTCATAAATCATCCCCTGAATGTATCGCTGATTGCGGCAGACGAAATAGGCCTTTCCGCCGAATGTGTAACAGCCGTATTCCTGCACGAGACAATAACCCGTGGCAACGCACCGGCGGACATATATCCAACATTCCCGTCAGATGTAGCAAAACTGGTTGACGGACTTAACCATATATCCGGAATAAAGCCGAAGGACACCAGGCTTGAGGCTGAAAACTATAAGAGGCTCATCGTATCGTATTCCACCGACCCAAGGATTATCGTTCTCAAACTGGCCGACCGTTTAGAAGTGATGCGTGTACTGGACATATTTCCGAAATCCGCACGCGACAACAAAGTGTTGGAGACATCTATGCTGTACATTCCCCTATCCCACCAGTTAGGCTTGTACAATATGAAAAGCGAGCTGGAGGACATCTATTTCAAACACTCAGAACCGCAGCAGTACAGAGCTATCCAAAACAATCTCAAAGCCACAGAAAAAGACAGAAAAAAAATTACAGAACAGTTCATTGAGCCATTGAAGGGGAAGCTGGTCAGAGCCGGCATATCATACGTACTCAAAGTCCGCACCAAGACAGCCTACTCCATCTGGACAAAAATGAAGAAGCAGAACGTCAGTTTCTCAGGAGTCTTCGATGTATTTGCCATAAGGTTCATCATTGACCCCGAGCACAGCGACCCTATAAGCAGACCCGACGGCACACTCATGACAGGAATCGAATTGGAACACGCATTATGCTGGAAGGTCTTCTCCTTTGTCACAGAAAAATACAGGTCTGACACAAAGCGCCTGCGCGACTGGATAAGCCAGCCCAAGCCCAACGGATACGAGTCGCTCCACATAACCGTTTCAAACGATGACGGCGCGGCTATCGAGGTGCAGATCCGCACACAGAGAATGGATGACACAGCCGAAAGCGGTCTTGCGTCACACTGGTCCTATAAAGGCATACAGTCCGAGGACAAAATGGCGAACTGGATGAGCGCGGCAAGACATTTGCTGGAATGCGGAAAATCAGGCCAGACATTATCGCCACAGGATTACGGCGAAGACGAAGAATTGCCGCTTCCGTCCAGTGAAGACATCTTCGTTTTTACGCCCACAGGAGAATTACGCAAGCTTCGCAAGGGCTCAACCGTACTGGATTTCGCATTTGACATACACACAGGTCTGGGATGCAGATGTACCGGCGGAAAAATCAACGGCAAGGGAGTATCCATCAGGGAAGTCCTGCACACCGGCGATGTGGTGGAGATAACATCCGGCAGGAATCAGCACCCGACACAGGCCTGGTTAGGATTCACAGTAACAGGCAAAGCCCGCAGCAAGATAAAGCAGAAGCTCAAGGAAGACGAATACAAAAAGGCCGCTGAAGGCAAGGAACTGCTGGAACGCCGCCTGAAAAACTGGAAGATGGAAATATCCGACACCGAGCTTAACGAGTTGCTGAAGAAGTGGCAGATAAAGAACAAAAACGAGTTCTTCGCCAACATCGGAGACGGCAGGACGGACATCATATCCGTACGCGATGCGGTTTTGGAAAACAGGAACGCACACGCCGGCAATATACCCGTACCGTCCGGTCAGGAAAAGCAGAAATGGGAACCGGTTGCAGCATCGGGGAACACCACAGACGACATAATGGTCATCAACGCAGAGAGCGTAAAAGGATTGGAATACAGAATGGCACATTGCTGCAACCCCGTCTATGGAGATGACGTATTCG
This sequence comes from Bacteroidaceae bacterium, assembly GCA_024398595.1. Lineage (GTDB taxonomy): Bacteria > Bacteroidota > Bacteroidia > Bacteroidales > Bacteroidaceae > Colenecus. The sequence continues at coordinate 17,981 of JAKSIX010000034.1, forward strand.
GTTTCGTAACCATCAGGGACGGGGTCAAGATACACAGGATGTCATGTCCGAACGCCGCCAGACTTATTGAGAAATATCCTTACAGAATACAGAAAATCCAGTGGAGCGCCGCCCCGAGCGGGGGAAGTTTCCAGACCACATTGAGAATCAGCGCCATCCACGAGAATCAGGTTATCACTGAAATCAGCCATGCCATCGAACAGTTCAAAGCTTCAATACGCTCCATGAACCTGTCCGGAAACCATCGCTCCGGCACATACGAGATAACCATCGTCATATCGGTCAGCGGAAACATCGAACTGGACAAAGTCATTGCCGGGATACGCGCTACCAAGGGAGTTATACGCGTATTGCGCGCGTGACTCTAAAAGTGTTGATAACTAATAGGGCGCACCACCTGCACTACCATTTTAAATGACTAACTTTGTGCTCATGATAGAGAAGCACATAGTCATTGAAGATGCCGACCCTGTTGCGTTCTACGGTGTCAACAACAGCAATCTGCAGCTGTTCAAGGCTTTGTTCTCAAAACTGCGCATTGTAGCCAGAGGAAATGTCATCAAAGTTCTGGGCGACGAAGACGAAACAGCCAGATTCGAGGATGTCGTACGCAAAGCCGAAGCATATTGCGCAGGATACAACTCACTGAAGGAAGAAAACATCATTGATATTGTAAACGGTCAGGCTCCTTCAGGCGAAAAAACCGACAATGTGATTGTCTATGGAGTCACAGGAAGGCCCATCATACCGCGCAGTGCCAACCAGCTCAAGTTAGTCGGGGCATACAGCACAAATGATATGATATTCTCCATCGGTCCCGCAGGATCCGGCAAGACATATACCGCCATAGCATTGGCCGTGCGTGCGCTGAAGAACCGCGAAGTAAAGCGCATAGTCCTGTGCCGTCCCGCCGTAGAGGCAGGAGAGAAACTCGGATTCCTTCCCGGTGATATGCGCGAGAAAATAGACCCATACCTGCAGCCGTTGTACGATGCGCTTCAGGACATGATACCGACAGGCAAGCTGAAAGAGATGATGGATTTGAACATCATCCAGATTGCCCCACTGGCATTTATGCGCGGACGCACTCTGAACGACGCTGTCGTAATATTGGACGAGGCGCAGAACACCACTCCACAACAGATCAAGATGTTCCTTACCAGAATGGGGTGGAACACCAAGATGATAATAACGGGTGACCTCACACAGATAGACCTCCCACCCACGCAGACATCCGGGCTGATACAGGCACTGGACATTCTGAAAGACGTGGAAGGAATATCCACAATCAGAATGACGAAAAAAGACATAGTACGTCACAAGCTCGTCACACGCATAGTGGATGCGTACGACAGCTATGACCGGAAACATCATGGAACGGAAAAAACAACAGAAATATGAACAGAGCATTGACAGGAACTGATTTCAGGTTCAAAGGACAGAAGAGTGTCTATCACGGTAAAGTACGCGATGTCTACAACATCAACGATGACATTATGGTTATGGTAGCAACAGACCGTATTTCAGCATTTGACGTTATTCTGCCAAAGGGAATACCATTCAAGGGACAGGTTCTTAACCAGATAGCCGCATCATTCCTTGATGCCACCGCTGACATCGTACCCAACTGGAAACTGGCCACACCGGATCCTATGGTCACTGTAGGACTGAAATGTGAAGGATTCAAGGTGGAGATGATTATACGCGGATATCTGACCGGGTCGGCTTGGCGTGAATACCGTGACGGCAAGCGCAGCCTGTGCGGCATCCGGCTCCCTGAGGGAATGAAGGAGAACGAGAAGTTCCCTGAGCCTGTCATCACCCCGACCACAAAGGCTGAGGAGGGACACGATGAGAACATCTCCAAAGAAGAAATCATAGCCACAGGTCTTGTGAGCAAGGAGGACTACGAAATCATGGAGAAATACACACGCGCACTCTTCAAGCGTGGCAGTGAGATTGCGGCATCAAAAGGACTGATACTCGTCGATACCAAATACGAATTCGGCAAACGCGACGGAAAGGTATATCTCATTGACGAGATTCACACCCCTGACAGCTCACGTTATTTCTACGCAGACGGATATGAGGAGAAATTCGCCAAGGGTGAGCCTCAGAAACAGTTGTCAAAGGAATTCGTACGCCAGTGGCTCATTGAACACGACTTCATGAACAGGCCGGGAGACATAATGCCGGAAATAACAGACGCTTACGCCGAAAGCGTATCCGACCGTTATATTGAGCTCTACGAGCACATCACCGGCACAAAATTCGAGAAAGCCGGCTGCGGAAACCCGGCAGATAGAATAGAAAAGAACGTTACCGACTGGCTTGCATCAAGATAATGTTACTGTCCATCGCCATCTGCATAGCGGTTGCCATCTACGCGGTACGCGCCATAAAATCAGGCATCAGCATCAACAGCTGCGATATGCCCGACAAGGCTGACACACCGTCAAACGATGAATACACACGGACTACGCCCGATGACCGTCAGAAAATCGATATAGTAATTGGACAAGACGAAAATCCGGTCAACGAAGACATTGATACAGCAAATCCGGCTGTTCCTGCGTCACCGGCAAAGAGACCTGAATCCACGGTTTTCAGATCTGCGGAAAACGCCGGGCGCAAATTATACGGTCTGACAGGAAAACCGCTCGGACATTCCCGGTCTGCGGCATACTTCAGGAAAAAATTCCAGACAGACGGCATCAATGCAGAATACCGGAACTTTGAGTTGGATGATGCATCGGAAATCAGGAGTCTCGTTGACAGGAATCCGGGAATATGCGGGCTCAATGTGACAATTCCGTACAAGACAGACATAATGCAATACCTTGACAACATTGACGATACGGCCAGAGAAATCGGGGCTGTCAATGTCATAAAGGTTGACAGAGCCGGTGGCAAGGCCACATTGGCAGGATACAATACCGACCACATAGGATTCGCACAGTCACTCAAGCCGATGCTTCCGGACGTTCGGATAAAGGCACTGGTACTCGGTACAGGCGGAGCATCAAAGGCAGTATGTCATGCACTCAGACAGATGGGCATAGAATACGACATCGTATCACGCTCATCGTCATTCGACATACTCGGATATTACGAACTGTCGCCCTCCATAATGGACGGCCACAGGCTCATAATCAACTGTACGCCCGTAGGAATGTATCCTGACACAGACAGCTGTCCCGACATTCCGTATGCGTATATTACACCGGAGCACATATTGTTTGACCTTGTTTACAATCCTGAAACCACGCTGTTCATGCAGAAGGGAATTGAACACGGAGCCAGCGTAAAAAGCGGATTTGAAATGTTGCAGATACAGGCTGACGAGGCATGGAAAATTTGGAACCCATAATAAACAGAATATGGACGAAAGATATATGAGAAGGGGCGTGAGTGCATCCAAAGAGGATGTACACAACGCCATCAGGAACATTGACAAGGGAATTTTCCCCAAGGCTTTCTGTAAGATTATTCCTGACATACTCGGAGGTGATCCCGCATACTGCAACATAATGCACGCAGACGGAGCCGGAACGAAATCGTCACTGGCATACGCCTACTGGAAAGAGACCGGCGATCTGTCAGTATGGAAAGGCATAGCGCAGGACGCACTTATTATGAACATCGACGATCTGCTGTGCGTAGGTGCCACCGACGGAATACTTGTAAGTTCGACGATAGGACGTAACAGGAATCTCGTTCCGGGTGAGGTCATCAGCGCAATCATCAACGGCACAGACGAACTTCTGGAAGAACTGCGCCAGATGGGCGTAGGGGCCTGGCCCACAGGCGGTGAGACGGCCGATGTCGGCGACCTTGTACGCACAATCATCGTTGACAGCACCGTAACCTGCCGTATGAAGCGCAGCGATGTCATTGACAATGCCAATATCCGTCCGGGCGATGTGATTGTAGGACTCTCGTCATCCGGGCAGGCCACATACGAACACGACTACAACGGAGGTATGGGCAGCAACGGACTCACCAGCGCACGTCACGATGTTTTCAGCAAATATCTGGCTGAAAAATATCCTGAGACATACGACAAGGCCGTTCCGGACGATTTGGTCTATTCCGGCCGGCTGAAGCTGACAGATACAGTTGACGGTTCACCTGTCAATGCCGGCAGACTCGTACTCTCCCCCACCCGCACATACGCCCCGGTAGTAAAGAAGCTCCTTGACGGGCTGCGGCCTTTCATCCACGGAATGATACACTGCTCCGGAGGTGCGCAGACCAAGGTAATGCACTTCGTGGAGAATATGCACGTTGTGAAGGACAATCTTTTCCCTGTCCCCCCACTTTTCCGCACCATACACGAGCAGAGCGGGACAGATTGGGCGGAAATGTACAAAGTCTTCAACATGGGACACCGTTTCGAGGTCTATCTGCCGGAGGAATATGCGGACAGGGTCATTGAAATCAGCCGCAGTTTCAACATCGACGCACAGATAGTCGGGCACACGGAAGCCGCAGAGAAAGCATCGCTCACAATACGTTCGGAATTCGGAGAGTTCAAGTACTGAGATATGGATGGAGAGAAGCTGTTGGAGAAACTGGAAGGGCTTGAAGCCCGTTTTCAGGAGATAAGCCTCCTGATAACGGATCCGTCAGTCATAGCCGATATGAAACGCTATGTCAAACTGAACCGAGAATACCACGAATTGGAGCCACTGCTCAAAGCCCGCAGCGAATATCTGCACACCCGGAGAGACATAGCCGGAGCGCAGGAACTTCTTTCATCCGAAACCGATTCTGACTTGAAGCAGATGGCCCGTGATGAGATTGACAATGGCACCGTACGTCTGCAGGAACTTGAAGATGAAATCCGTCTTATGCTTGTCCCTGCCGATCCGCAGGACGAGAAGGATGTCATAATGGAAATACGCGGCGGCACAGGAGGCGATGAGGCTGCCATATTTGCCGGAGACCTGTTCCGTATGTATCTGAAATACTGCGAGACAAAAGGCTGGAAAACCGCCGTATCATCCTGTTCGGAAGGTGCATCAGGCGGATACAAAGAAATAATATTCTCTGTATCGGGAGATAAAGTATATGGCACGCTCAAATACGAATCCGGCGTACACCGCGTGCAGCGTGTTCCGGTCACCGAGACACAGGGACGGATACACACATCAGCCGCGACAGTTGCCGAAACGCGAGAAGCAGACGCCATCGAAGAGCAGACAAAGGAACGGGAGCGACGATCGGACACCATCCACAGCAGCGGTGCCGGCGGACAGAACGTCAACAAGGTAGAGTCAGGAGTCAGGCTGCGCTACAACTGGAAGAACCCGAACACAGGCAATGTAGAGGAGATTCTGATAGAATGTACTGAGACCCGCGACCAGCCGAAGAACAAGGAACGCGCATTGTCCAGACTGCGTTCAATGATTTATGACCGCGAACATCAGAAATATATCGACGACATCTCCGCCAGACGCAAGACAATGGTATCGACAGGTGACCGTTCCGCCAAGATACGTACATACAACTATCCGCAGGGACGCATCACCGACCACCGTATCAACTACACCATTTACAATCTCCCCGCATTCATGAACGGAGATATACAGGACTGCATCGACCATCTGTCAGTTGCAGAGAATGCCGAACGTATTAAAGACGGTGAATTATAACGTATTATGACAATAGGCTGTTAAGTTAAAAAATTTTTTA
>JAKSIX010000035.1 GCA_024398595.1 Bacteroidaceae bacterium
GTCGGAAAACGAAAGTAGGAAGAAAACTACTTTTGTTTTCCTCCTACTCGATTATTTGCCTTTCCTCCTTTTCTGATTTTGGTTACTTTCTCGGACCAATGAAGCGATTTCCGTTGAAGTGAATCATATGGTCCGGTGTGTCAGAAAGCCAGACTTCTGTTTCCCAAGCGATATCATCTACGTGTTTTTTGAATTCCTTTGCATTCGGGAATGCCGTCACATATACGGTTCCATATGGGCAATCCTTGGTGAAGTCTTCCAGTTCTACCAGACGTTTGGCTGATACGGGCCCGTGAGAGGTCACAACCTCAATAAGGAATAGCCAACCGCGCTTATCATCGCTGATAATAATATCCGGTAATTTCGAATGCTCAGAAATAGGCAGATGAAGATCTTTCAATCCTGCCGTATTGACATATAGGTCTTTATCCTCAGTGTCACCGATATAAAGCAATTTTCCACCTGGCGCGAATCTTGAGGCGAATTCCTCCACAACGGTAGCTTGAACCTCATTGTGAGCTCCCGGAGACAGAAAATATTCGTTCCCTTCAATAATGAGTGGAATACGATGCATATCGCGTTCAGCAGCGTATTTGTCCCGTAGCATTTCGTATTCTGCGGTAAATTGCCGGACACTACTATTCCAATACCGTGTGCCATATTTTTGAATAACCTTCATAGCCTCAATAGTAACGGCATAATGGGCTTTCGGACTATTTACAGGTAGAGTAGGATCGTCCGGATTGTAGTTCACAACTCCGGCCTGAATAAGTTGATGAAGCACAAAACGCCGTACTGTCTCTCGTGTATTTGGCGCATAAGGATTTTCCTTACGGTAGTTCTCCTGTATAAAGGCCATTATTCCTTTTGTTACTCCGACACTTTGTCTCTCAGCTTCGCTCCAGGGAGTGTCCTCTTTGATATTGCATAGTGCCAACAAAGTCAGAGCAGACATCTCGTTCTGCTGTGTTTCAGGCAATCCTAATGCCTTCAGGATCTCTTGCGCTTCAGTTATTTTGCTCATTTCTACCTTATTCTAAAGCATTCCAAAATCAAGTCGTTGATATAATCAATGGAATAGTTGTTTCTCAAAATAATTTTGCGCCCAATTTCACGAATTGTCTCAATCGGAGGAAGGGGCATCATTCGCAATTCTGTCGCACTCACGTTGATATTTCCGTTGAAAGTCCGGAAATACGCATCAAACAATTCACTGTCCAAGAGGGCTGTCAGTCCCATAACTTCATCTCTGCGCAGATGCCCTTTTGGTCTGTAAATATAGTTCAATTTATTCTCAATGCCAACAAATTCGCTATGAGACATGTTCCCGAAATATGGGGCTGCTACCAAACGACTGTTGTCTTCCTTGGAGCTGAATCGCCTGAGTAGTACATAATTCTTGTTTGGAAGTAATGCGGCTTTTGTTTCTGGAGTCACCTTGATATATTGGCCTTTGTCTTTTCTCTCAATCGGGTGATCGCACAGCATTTTTACTACGTTATGCAACCAATAAAGAGGCACGGTGTCTTCGCTTGATTCGCTAACGATGAATTCGTACGCCCGGAATGCAACAACCGGACCTGTGGAAATCTTTATGCCATACTTTTCCATATTGCCATCCCAGGAGCGGAAAAGACTCAAAATAGCCTCATCCCTTCCATCGACAGGCAGATATACAACCTTCTCTTTGCTATCTACATTCACTATGTCAGAAGCGTTGTAAACCTTCTGAACAGACTCATCCAAATCCCGTATGCCCTGACTGAAGGAAACCGTAACTGTTGAAACTTCCCTTGCCGGATACATCCTCATAATTACGAGCTCTTGGAGGACTTCATCCTTAGAGAAAGTGTCCTTTCTGGTATTGAACAGATGAATCAGGTCTATGTGAACGTGACGGAACAGAAAATCACGGAATGACTGGAAATATCTGCCGGAAGCGAAACTTCTCGGTGTAATGAAAATCATCTGTCCGTCAGCTTCAAGCAGTTTGGAGCAGATTGCCATAAACAGTGCATAGATATTGGTCTGACCATCTACAACGTTTGCACAAGATTTCGTGTGAATGTCATTTTTTGCAAGCTTGAAATATGGTGGATTGGAAATGATGTAATCGAAATGCTCTGCATCCGTCATTTCTTCGAAAAGCGTCTTAGAATCATCAAGGCTAGCACATTTTTCTAACACGAAGTCTGAGTCGTTCAGTAGATAGATAAGCTTGACATTTTGTTTGTTGCACCATTTTTGAAGGTATGAAAGCACCTGCTCCGTCAGAGGAACCACAGTTGTATCTGTTTCATACAAAGAGAGAAAAATTTGCTCAGGTTTAGAATCCTCAACAATATGCTCTATCAACGCGCAAGAGAGGATTGCAAGCCCGCATCCTGGGTCAAGAACAGAAATCGTCTTCTTTTCGGACGGTGTCGCAAGATTCCCCATAAACCGTGAGATGGCAAGGGGTGTGAAGAATTGTCCCTTGTGTTTTTTATCACTCTGAACAGATGCATTCGCATATTCTTTGCCAATCCTCTCTGCATACTGGGACGGCTTTTCTCCGGCAAATGCAATATTATCAGACTCAGTTGGCATATGGCGAGTTCTATTAAAGCAAATTTACAGATATTTTTCGAGTGACAAGTATTGTAGCTTATCGGATTCCTTCTTTGATCCTTAGATGCGCGGAGCTTTTTTCCGTTTCAGTAACCAGCGGAAATCGGACAGAGTGCGTCTTGCGGACTCTCTGTAGTCCGTGAAATAGTTGAATGCCGGGAACAGCAGTACTGTCAGGATTATGGCAGGCAGTAACGGTAGGGATTTGAAGAAGATTATACCGAAGGCGAGCACATATATCCAGGACAGCAGTATCCTTGCTCCGAAACGTGCGGTATTGTGGAAGGCATCATCATCGACCTTTCTGATTATGATCAGTGTAGGAATCCACACTATTGCGCAGACGATGGCGGTGAACAGATAATAGGGAAGCCCTGCCAGCAGTACCATCATCTTCAACAGGGTCTTGCCCCACGTGGTATTACCTGCAATGGACTTGACGGATATACCGTTCCTGATACGCCATAGACGCAGCGTGTCAATCTTCTTGAACAGTTCTGCCGCTTTCTCCGGCTCATTGCCCTTCAAGGCAAGAGCTTCCGAGATTGCGTACTTGTCAACTGACTGCAGCTGCTCCAGTCCATTGAGCTTCCTGCCGGTCTTGTTTTCGCATTCCGTCAATGCCTTGCGGAAATATTCCTTATTCCCTGCCTTCAGCTTGGCATACTCCCATATCGCAGCGTAGTCATCATCGTCGGGCACGTATGATATGAGTTCGGACAACCTTTGGGTCAGTATGTCGCGCAGTCTCTGCATCTGTACGGGTTGCGGCATATCAGGATTGTCACGCAGAAAGGCGGAAACATCAATGGGCTTGCCGAATCGTACAAGTGCGGTCGAACGGAATCTGAAATAATCGCCATAGTCAATGCCTATCGGAACTATATATACAGGTTTCCTGCCCTGCATCTTGTCATTAACGGCAAAAGCTATATGGAAGACTCCCTTGCTCAGCCTTAGCAGCGAGTGCATGGCTCTGTGCGTTGCCTCCGGGAATATCGTCAGCGGTACACCGTCTGCCAGCACATCTGCGGCACGTGATATAATCTCATCATTGCGCTTTACGGAATCTATACCATCGCGCATCCTGTATATGGGCATTATTTTCAGGAATGTCAGAATCCTGACTATAAACGGCTTGCTGTGAAAAATATCGGCGCGTGCCACGAAGACTTTAACCTTCTCGGGGAGTTTCAGTATCACCAGCGGATCCATCAGCGCGTTGGTGTGATTTGAGGCCCACAACATGCAGCCGTCATTCGGAATATTCCCAATTCCTTCTATCTGGAACTTCCTGAATGCCCGTCTTGTGTATATGCCGACAATATGACCCAGAGCCTTGTATTTGAAAGTCAAATCCTGTATTCTGCTTCCCATTCCGAGAGTGATTATGGCGCGAATTTACAAAAAAAAAGATAATTTCGCGGAAATTCACGTACAATGAGAATCGTACTGGTAATGATAGGTAAGACCGATGCGAAATGGCTTTCTGATGGTATATCGGAATATGTTGCGCGTATATGCCATTTCAATCCGTTCCAGACGATAGTGATACCTGATATGAAAAACACCCGCAATATGGACTCCAGAACGCAGAAAGAGTTGGAGGGCGATGCAATTCTCAAACAGCTTCTGCCCGGTGATGACGTGATACTTCTGGATGACAAGGGTTTGGAGCATACATCCGAATCAATGGCGGAATGGCTGGACAGACGTATGCAGTTGTCATCAAAAAGGCTTGTGTTCATAATCGGTGGCCCTTACGGATTCTCAGATAAGGTCTATGCCGCAGCACGCTGCAAACTCTCTTTGTCGCGTATGACGTTTTCGCATCAGATGGTGAGACTCATATTCACAGAGCAGCTGTACCGGGCATTCACTATAATGAAAGGAATACCTTACCATCATTCATAACAACAGATATATGGAAAGTATAAAAGACCTTTACAAAATTGGAATGGGGCCATCAAGCAGTCATACGATAGGCCCGCACAAGGCATCGTCAATGTTTGCAGCAAAGCATCCGGAGGCGGCATCGTACAGGGTGACATTATACGGAAGTCTGGCTGCGACCGGTCGCGGACATATGACCGACAAGGCGTTAATGCTCGGCCTTCAGCCGAAAGAGGTGGATATTGTGTGGCGGGCAGACATCGTGCCGGAATATCACACGAACGGTATGCTGTTTGAGGCCATGGACGGCTCAGGCAATGTGACAGCAGACTGGATGGTATATAGTGTAGGTGGCGGATATCTTTCCGAAGGTCCGGACGGGCTGTTGCTCAATGGCGTGAAGAGCGATTTGTACGGTAGGAATAAAATGACGGATATACTTGATTTTATTGAAAACGAAGGGCTGTCATTCTGGGAATACGTACAGTTTCACGAAGGCGATGATATATGGGATTATCTGCGTGATGTCTGGAAGGTGATGTGCGAAAGTGTGGAGGCCGGTCTTGATATGGAGGGCCGTCTGCCCGGTCCTTTGAGACTGCGAAGCAAGGCCAAGCAATATTATACGAGAGGACTTAATATGCATGACCAGTTGAAGGCATACGCGCTTGTCTGCGCATATTCATTGGCAGTGTCGGAGCAGAATGCCCGTGGCGGAATTGTCGTTACGGCTCCTACCTGCGGGTCGTGCGGCGTAATCCCCGGCGTTCTGTATTATATGAAGAAGGAGTATGGATGTTCAGATATGGATATCCTGAAGGCTCTGGCCACAGCCGGACTTGTCGGCAATATAATACGGCACAATGCGTCTATATCCGGTGCTGAGGTCGGATGCCAGGGGGAGATAGGCAGTGCCTGCTCTATGGCGGCTGCGGCAGTAACCCAGCTGCTCGGCGGTACGCCACATCAGATTGAGTATGCAGCCGAGATGGGGATGGAGCACAATTTGGGTCTGACCTGTGATCCGATAGGCGGATATGTGCTGATACCTTGTATTGAGCGTAATCCTATTGCCGCGCTCAGGGCTGTCGATGTCAGCTTCTATTCTATGGTCAGCGACGGGAATCATCTCATATCGTTTGACAAGGTCATTGATACGATGAAGCGTACGGGCAAGGATATTCCGAGTTTATACAAGGAAACTTCCGGGGGTGGCCTTGCGGCAATTGACTATGACCGGTCCAAACTCCCGTGACACTGTCAGTGACGGTTCCAGAAATCAATGTAGGCTGCTGCTACTTTTGCCGGGTCGTGATGCTTGCGTACATATCCGATGCTGTCAGACTTGCGCTGTGCAAGTTCTTGGGGGCTTCCGTCAATCAGTTTCAGAAAGGTCTGTCTGATGCCGTCCTCGTCACACGGCAGGTTGATTACAGGGTGGAGTTTGTCCTCTCCGATTATCCTGTATGGTTCAAGCTCTCCGCCTCCTGCCACGGCTATGCCCTGTGACATTGCCAACAGGGAATTCATGCTTGGGGTGGGTGAGTAGAGCTGGTCTGCCAGTACGTCTGACGAACGCATTATTCTGCGGTATTCGTTAAACGGCACATTCTCCACTGTGGTCAGGCTGCATTTGTCAGGATTCCGGTCTGCTATATCACGCAAAATCGGGAGGAGTATGTCTGTCCCCTTGAATTCCGAACGTTTCCGCTGTATTCCCAAAAATAGACGGACAATTCCGTCCGATGGCTCGGAATACCTTTCGGCAGGACTGTCAGGTACGGGAACCGGGTATGGAATGTATGTGGTCTTGTCCGGGAATTCGTCCTTGTAGCTGATCCAGTACTCCCACAGTCCGGCTATTATGCCGTCGCAGTCCTCTGCCATCATCCTGTTCAGCGGCCCTTTGGCTCCGTCTATCCAGTCGTGGACAGCAGCCCGGTTGTCGGCTATGTCGCGGAACTTGCCGTCTATGGCAAGTTCCGTATATTGGAAGCGGTTGTCCAGACAGGCCTTGATGTAATAGTAGTCCATTCCGTAGGCATCCAGAAAGACCTTGCCGTTCCTTTTACGCAGCAGTTTGTAGAATGGCTTTATATGTTCAGCCTTCAATTCCAGAAACATGGGGTTGATCAGCTGTACAATGTCGTATCCTTTGAAATCAGGGAATGCACGCAGTACTTCTGACAGGTATCTGACTGCTTCGAGCCTGCCGTTTCCCTGGCGATTCAGCATTATGTCGCAGGGATAGCCTTTCCAGAAATCACCGTTGCCTACGACCGTGACTTCGTGGCCGAGAGATCTCAGCCCGAGTGCCAGTGACCAGTGGACATTGCTGTATTCCCCGAATAGCAGAATTTTCATCGTATATATCTCCTTTCGTTGATTTGCAGCAGCCTGATGCCGGTACGGCATTTTGACAGCAGAGTGAATAACTGATATTTCATTCCGTAGGGGGCGTATCTGAGCGGCCAGAGTCCTATGGCTGACAGGGCTTCACATTGAATCTTGAATGCTTTCTGCCAGTCGGGGCGCCGCAGAGTCCGCCGTATGTGATCCATTGCAAGCCAGCATATCTTACGGTCAATACCATCGCAACGCTCATTGGAATGAGCCTGACGGAAATCCAGCAAACGCTTCAGCACGTTTATGGTGTCTGTGGCACGCTTGTCATACAAGGGCGATGTTGTAATGGAGCCGTCCCGCAGGCAATATGCGTATGCCGTGGCATCGGACTGCACATACCGTCTGCTGAAGAATAACAGGCGTGGCGTGAAATCCTCGTCCTCCATATATGTGTTTTCAGCGAATTTCAGATTGTTGTGCGTGAGCAGTTCCTTGCTGATGAGAAATCTGCAGCAACTCCCGAATGGAGTATGCCTTGACATATAATCATTGCCGGAAACAGGGGCTGAGATACGTATTCTGTTGCCTTGGGGTTGACGTATCGTTCCGCCGGTGCATATCTTCAGATTGAAACTGAAAAGGTCCGCATCCGTACGTCTCATTTCTGTCACGCATTGTCCGAGAATGTCCGGAAAATAGTAGTCATCGGCATCTATAAAGGCTATTATGTCTCCATCAGCCTTTGCGATACCGCTGTTGCGTGCCGCTCCAAGTCCGCCGTGGGCTATCTCAACCAATGAAATCCGTATGTCCCTGAAATCGCTGACCACATCGCGTGGCGGAACAGGCGAACCGTCATCGACAACCAGTATCTGAAAGGCTTCCTTGTTGCCTGTTGCCGGTGCTACGGATGATATGGCACGTCCCAGCAGTTGCTGCAGGCTGCTGTCATTGTCCGGATTGTAATATGGAATTATTACGGATATCATAGCGCAGGTTTGCATCTGACGGATATGGAACACACGGATTTTACTCCGACTATGCTTGCTGCAATGTATTTGAGCGCAGATTTAAAACTTATTTTTGAGCCGTGCATACCTGATATGGATGGTCTTGCTTTATCCAGTCTTGCACAAGACTGGCCAGTGTAGCCCTTGTCCGCATCGGCACAACGGCACAGATCGGTAAGTAGATTCAGGCATGTTGTCCACAGTCTCAGGGCATCTGCCTGCATCTTCCTGTCAATCAGAATATCCAGAAGTTCCATGTTGTGACGGAAAAGAGGTTCCTGAGTCCTGAATCTGTAGTTGGCTGATATGCCGCTGGCATTATCGTAATACAGATACAGACCCTTGTCGGAATAATGGATGTTCCTGCACCGCATTATAATGGACGGACATATCGCTATGTCCTCGAATGTCTCTCCTTCTGGAAAACGTATGCCGTTGAACAGCTCTTTTCTGAATATCTTGTTGCAGGCGTATGAGTGCGTGTTCCCTCCGCCGGATATCCAGTCCTGAAACACAATGTCACCGGATACGGTGCGCGGCTGGAATTGCAGTTCGTATTGCCGGCTGGAACCATAATGTACGACAACGGGATATTCCACCAGGTCAGTTTCCGGATGCCGGATGATATAATCCATATTGTCAGACAGTGTAGATGGTATAATCTCGTCATCGCTGTCAATGAATGTGATGTAATCGCCGCAGGAGGCATCAATACCTGTGTTTCTGGCTGCGCTAAGTCCTCCGTTCTGACGGTGAATGACCTTGATCCGACTGTCAGTCCCGGCGAGCCGGTCACATATTGCGCCACTTCCATCGGTTGAGCCGTCATCCACGAGCAATAGTTCCATTTCCGTATAGCCGGATGACAGGATACTGCCGGCACATCTGTCAAGTGATCCGGAACTTTGGTACACAGGAACTATTACTGATAGCATATAATCAGGTCGAATCTCGTTTTGTGTCGTAAAAATAGGCTTTTTATTTGAATAAGATGTTTTACAATTGTAATTTTGGGCATTGATTATCTCTTGGAAGTGGCGTACGGAAGCGACAGACAATTTTCTGATTCTGATGTCAATGCGTATTCACGTATTGTACGTTGTATAAGTATTCTGGGTGGGGTGCAGTGGCTTACCGTACTTATAAACGTAATCAGGACAAAGATTGTCGCACGGCTGCTTGGGATGGCAGGCTTTGGTATCAATGAGTCTTTCAACAGAACATTGAATCTGGTGAAGAGTGCAACGGATCTGGGAATTCCGTTCAGTGCCGTTCGCACGATATCTGCACATTTTGATAATGTTGGTGACAAGTTGCCGGGTGATAGTATTCTGATAACACGCAGTTGGGCTCTGATAACTGCATTGTGCGGAATGTTGGTCTGTGCTTTGCTGGCACCGCTTTTCAGCTTGTGGGCTTTTGACGGAGACCGCAGCTATACGCTTTCGTTTATGTTGCTGTCGCCTGTCGTAGCTTTTTCCGCGATCAGCGGTGGCGAGACAGCCGTGCTGAAAGGAATACGCAAGGTGAAGGAAATAGCGCAGATCCAACTGTTTTCTGTCGTGTCGCTGTTGCTGATATCTGTACCGGTGTTCTATTTCCTGAGGTTGCGGGGACTTGTGCTGTCGCTTGTACTGGTGTCAATGGCCACAATGGTCATCACGTGCGTCTTCTCTTTCAGGGCATATCCGTACAGAGTGGCACTTTTTAACCGCGCAGTACTCCGTGGAGGATCTGATATGATATATGTGGGAGTCTATTTTACTCTCACCTCTTTTTTCAATGCCGGGGCATTCTCGATTGTAGCCAATTATCTGATGAGTAATGGCGGAAAGGAACTTGTCGGAGCGTACAGTGCCGGGTATGCTCTTGTATCATATCTTGGAATGTTCGTGTTCTCGGCAATGGATTATGATTATTTCCCGAGAATAGCATCGGTAATAGACAATAATGCGGATGTAAGAACACAGATGAACCGTCAGATAGAAGTGACACTCCTGCTTGTGACACCGATGGTGACGGCATTTGTGGTGTTTCTGGAACCGATTGTAAGAGTTCTGCTTACTGAAAAATTCTGTGTGGCCATACCTATGACCCAGCTTGCGGTGTTGGGCTTGCTGTTCAAGGCGGTATCACAACCTATGGCGTATATACCTCTTGCAAAGGGCGATTCAAAGACATATCTGTTGCAGGAACTTGTGTATGATGTGTCTCTTGCCGTATCAGTAATATTGTGTTTTCAGAGCGGTGGCTTGCGTATGGTGGGCCTGGCTTTGACTGTAGCTGAGGTGTTGGGTCTTGCCGCAGTCTATACTATTGTCAGAATACGCTATCGTCTGACATTTCAGGCAGATACGGTGAAACTTGCTCTGATATTACCCTGGCCTGCATTGTTAGCATACGTATCTGTCGTGGTCCTGGAAGGATGGACGGGATGGGTGGCAGGATGTGCCGCAATAATCGTATCTGCACTTTTTTCATATATGGAACTTGCTCGCAGAACTGATTTTATGGATATGCTGAAAATGAAATTCAGAAAATAAATGCTACATTTGCCATAGAGGAAACAAATACAATTGAGATATGGATAATTTGATTGAACAGGTTACCGCCAAGGCCAATGTATGGCTTGGCGAATCATTTGATGAGAATACACGCGCAGAAGTCAGAACCCTTCTTGAGAAAGAGGACAAGGCTGACCTGATTGATGCGTTTTACAAGGACCTGGAGTTCGGAACCGGCGGACTGCGCGGAATTATGGGAGCCGGTACTAACCGTATGAACATATATACGGTCGGAATGGCGACTCAGGGACTGGCCAATTATCTGAATATCAATTTCAAGGATAGGAAACAGATTTCTGTCATTGTCGGACACGACTGCCGCAACAACGGCCGTCTCTTTGCTGAGACTGTAGCCAATATCTTCAGTGCAAACGGTATCAAGGTGTATCTGTTTGACGATTTGCGTCCTACTCCGGAAGTTTCGTTCGCGATACGCTATCTCGGCTGTCAGAGTGGTGTGAATGTCACTGCTAGTCACAACCCGAGGGAGTACAACGGCTATAAGGCATATTGGGAGGACGGCGCCCAGGTGCTGGCACCGCACGATACCGCGATTATTGACGAGGTGGCGAAGGTCAAGGTCTCGGATATACGTTTCAAAGGTAATCCGGACCTTATAGAAATTATAGGTGAGAAGGTTGACAAGGCATATCTTGATGCCGTGCAGACAATATGCATTGATCCCCAGCTGGTAAAGCGCAATCATAATCTGGGTATAGTATATACTCCGCTTCACGGTTGTGGCAGGGTGATAATACCGCGCTCTCTGGCACAGTGGGGCTTTACCAATGTGAACTGTGTCCCGGAACAGATGATACCTGACGGTAATTTCCCGACAGTGGTATCTCCGAATCCTGAATATCCGGAGGCCCTGACTATGGCGCTGAATCTTGCCAGAAAGCTTGAGGCGGATGTCGTGATGGCTTCGGATCCCGATGCCGACCGTCTCGGCGTGGCCTGCCGCAACAGTGAGGGTGAGTGGGTACTGCTGAATGGCAATCAGACCTGTATGATATTCCTGTACTATATCATAACGCAGTATTCCAAGCTCGGCAAGATGACGGGCCGTGAGTTCGTGGTGAAGACCATTGTTACGACTGAGGTGATAAGCAGGATTGCCGCCAAGAATAATCTTGAAATGTTTGACTGCTATACAGGCTTCAAATGGATTGCCAAGGTCATCGCTGATGAGTCGGCCAAAGGCAAGAAGTACATCGGCGGCGGTGAGGAGAGCTTCGGCTTCCTTGCCGAGGATTTCGTGCGCGACAAGGATGCCGTGTCGGCCTGCAGCCTTATGGCAGAGATTGCCGCATGGGCCAAGGAAAACGGCAAGACTCTGTTTGATATCCTGCTGGATGCATATATTGAATACGGTTTCTCGCAGGAATGTGCCGTCAGCGTTGTAAAGCCGGGCAAGAGCGGTGCGGATGAGATAAGGCAGATGATGGAGCAGTTCCGCTCAAATCCGCCTTTAGAACTTGCAGGTCTCCCCGTAGTCAGAATACGCGATTTCAAGACAATGCGGCAGGTCGATGTTCCGGATAAAGTGTCGGAACTGGAGATGCCCGAACCGTCAAACGTGCTCCAGTATTTTACAGCCGAAGGAGACAAGGTGTCCGTACGTCCGTCAGGTACTGAACCGAAGATAAAATTCTACATTGAGGCTAAGGGAGTTATGCATACCCACGATGACTATGATGGTGCTGTAGCAAAGGCCCAGAAGAAGATTGAGTTGATACGTAAAAGCCTTAATATCTGATGCTGAGGCGTTTGCTGCATATCGTCGCAATTGCTGCGGCATTGATTCTTGCCGGATGCTCGGGTCGCGTAAGGACAATATCCGTTGAGATGGTTGCCACGTCTGATGTGCACGGTCGTCTCTTTCCTTTTGATTTTTCCATGCCGTACGGTACGCAGCAGGATGGCGGTTTGTCGCGTGTATCGACGTGGATGAAGGGCGAACGGAAAAAATACGGTGAGCGTCTGCTGTATTTCGATATCGGCGATATGACTCAGGGGACTCCTCTTGCATATTATGTCCGGACTGCGGATTTCAGCAGGTCGTATGCACCTTCTGAGGTTCTGAACAGACTTGGGTGTACGGCGGCCACGATAGGAAACCACGATCTGGAAGGTGGAATAAACAATCTTGAACGGTATGCCCAAGCCTGCGGTTTTCCGATACTGTGCGCCAATATGTGCTATGTAGGCACCAACATGTCCTATATGGATTCTTATCATATTGTGGAACGTGACGGTCTGCGCATTGCAGTCGTTGGAATGATTACGCCATACGCCACTTTCAAGATTCCGCATTCTGCCATTGACGGATTCTCGGTATATGATGTCAGGGAAACCGCAGCACGGATTATACCATATATACAGGAGAAAGAGCATCCGCACATTATCGTCGGACTGTTTCACAGTGGTCTGGAGAACGGTATCACGGACGGCAGGCAGTTTGAGAATGAAACTATGGAGACCGCGATGGGGGTTCCCGGTTTTGATGTGATATTCTATGGACATGATCACATTGCATCTGTAAGAAAAGTCGCTGACTGCAATGGAGACAGCGTACTCCTTGTAAATCCGGGACCATACGCCCAGAATCTGGCCGTTGTGTCTCTGAACGTATCTATGCAGGGTGACAGTGTCGTGGACTGTTCCCTGAACGGCTCAATAGAGAGTCTGGCGGACGTGGATCCCGATGACGGCCTGGTAAAACAATATGCGGATAAGATTGACAGGGTATGGAAATACCAGGATTCCATAGCAGGACGTATTGACGCGCCATTGGATGGATATGAAGCCGTATGCGGACCTTCCACTATCACGGGACTGTTCAATTCATTGATTATGGAGAAGACGGGCTGCGAGGTATCCATATCGTCTCCATATTCGGAGTCTCTGCATATTGAATCCGGCGATTTTACTATGCGCGATGCGTGGAATCTCTACCCTTACGAGAACAATATGACGTATATGATGCTGAAAGGCTCGGAGATTGTCGGAGTGCTGGAGTATTTCAGCGGCAGATGGATGAATACCATAAAGTCCGGGAACGACACTTTGTTAAGCATGACATGCACGGAAAACGGGTACAGACTCAGCAACCGTGTATTTGACTTCATGACAGCAGGGGGAATCAACTATACGGTAGATGTTACGAAACCTGTAGGCCATAGGGTAAATGTGACATCAATGTCCGACGGGAAAGCGTTCAATCCTGATAAACTATACATGACGGGAGTCAGTTCGTTCCTGGCTTGTGGGGCATACGGGCCTTTCTGTGAAGCTGTAGGTTTGAAAGGTTATGAACTCAGGTCAAGAGAACTGTTTTCCACGACTTCGGATTTCAGGTATGACATGATAACGAAATTCAATCTTAAGACAGAAAATGGGGAAGAAATGCATGCCGGGAAACCGGACAACTGGAAGATTATTCCCGAGAAGATGGCCAGTGCCGCTTTGGCACGGGATATAAGACTGCTTCAAGGTAGTGAATAATCCCTTTACTTTTGGCTTGATGGATTGTTTGTGGTATATTTGTGGCATTAATCATCAAATATAGTATATCGTATGAAACGTATTGAAGGTTTACTGTTGGCCGCAATTGGCACAGTGCTGCTGGTATCGTGTAAATCTACTGCCAATTCCTACAAACAGGCGTATGAGAAGGCTGTTCAGCAGGATGTGGCTCAGCCCGAGACTTTGAATAAGATTCCGGAAACTGAAGAGATAATTGCAGATGCCACAGCTCAGGATGAGGTGGCCTCAATACCTGTACGTGAGGAGAAAGTATCAGTGGTGACAGGTGACAGTGCGCTCAAGATGTATGCTGTGATATGTGGAAGTTTCTCGTTGAAGACCAATGCCGATGGTCTAAGACAGCGTCTTATCGGTGACGGATACCCGGCGGTAGTCGTGCTTAACGAGGCGGGCAAGACATATAGAGTGGCGTTCAACAGTTTTGATACGAAGGAAGAGGCCGTTGCGGCGCGTCGTGATTTCATGAACAGGTATCCTGACAATCGGGATTTTCAGGCTGCGTGGATATTGTACAAGAAATAGTATTCTGAGTGAGTTGGACAGTGTCCCTGCGCTTGGATTGCAAACGACGGGACATTTGTTGTGTATATAAGTTTGCTTGTGGGTAGAATATTAGCTATAGATTACGGCACAAAGAGGACTGGAATAGCGGTTACTGATATATTGCGTATTGTACCCGGCGGTCTTACCACAGTACCTACGCACCAGCTGCTCACATTTCTGGACGGTTACTTCCAGAAAGAACCCGTCGATATTATCGTTGTGGGGCTGCCTAAGAATATGGACGGTACTGATTCGGAAAGTATGAAGTATATCAGACCGTTCGTCGCAAGACTTGGAACAATGTACCCGGACAAGCAGGTAGTCATGCATGATGAGCGTTTCACCTCGGTCCTGGCACATAAAGCGATAATGGATGCCGGTATTCATAAGATGGCACGCCGGAATAAGGCCTTGGTCGATGAAATCAGTGCTACCATCATTCTACAGTCTTATATGGATTCAAAACGATAACTATGATATTGCCAATTTACATTTACGGTATGTCTGTGCTCCGTAAGCAGGCGGATGAGATAGACCAGGACTATGAGGAACTGAATCAGCTGATAACTGATATGTATGAGACTCTCAGGAAATCGGAGGGCGTCGGCTTGGCTGCTCCCCAGATAGGACGGTCCATACGTCTGGTAGTTGTAGATCTGGATGTGCTTTCCGATGAGCAGCCGGAATACAAAGGGTACTTCAAGACGTTCATCAATCCGTATATAGAGGAGTCTGCGGGGAATATGGTGCCGTATGAGGAGGGCTGTCTGAGCTTCCCGGGGATACACGAGAAAATAAACCGTCCGGAGAGGGTGCGCGTTACGTGGTACGATGAGAAATTTGAATACCATGACGAATGGCTTGAGGGATTCCCTGCCAGAGTAATACAGCACGAAATTGATCATCTGGACGGAAAGTGCTTCATTGACAGAATGTCACCTTTGCGCCGCCAGATGAACAAAAGCCGTCTGAACGCCCTTCAGTCCGGTAAGGTAAGCTGTGATTACAAATACAAATCCTTGAAGTAAATGAGATTTCTGCGCGGTGTCATGAGGGGGATTCTCATATATGCCTGTATGTCAGGCGTGGGAAATGCCTATGCTCAGATCAATACCGACAGGATGATGATGATAGGACGTAATGCCCTTTATTTTGAGGACTATGTCCTGTCAATACAATATTTCAATCAGGTCATAAACGCAAAGCCATACCTGAATGATCCATATTTCTTCAGGGCGGTGGCAAAGCTGTCGCTTGACGATTATGCAGGCGCGGAGAATGACTGCAGCCGTGCCATATCCATCAATCCGTACGTCGTAGGCAGCTATGAGGTAAGAGGACTAGCCAGGGTTCATCAGCGTAAATATACGGGGGCCATAGAGGATTACAGACAGGCTTTGGTATGGGAGCCGAAGAGTGTTCCGGTACGGCACAATCTGATACTCTGCTATATGCAGAAAAATATGCTGGACGAGGCAATGTCTCAGATTGACACACTGCTGTCCGTCAATCCGCGCTATACCCCAGCCATGTCCATGCGCTCGAATATACTGTTCGAAAGGCGTGATACGGCAGGAGCGTTGGATATGCTTGACAGGGCTGTCGCCATAGACAAGTATGAGTCATCACTGTTGCGTGACAGGGCGATAGTGTATGCTTCAATGAAGCAGTATGAGAAGGCTGAGGACGATATGAATCAGGCGGTCAGTTATAGCCCGGATGAGCCGGGACTGCATATTGACCGTGCACTGGTACGTTTCTACCGTAACAACCTCCGTGGAGCAATGGAGGATTATGACATTGCCTTAGAGCTTGATCCCGGCAATATCGTCGGCCATTACAACCGTGGCGTACTGCGTGCGCAAATCGGTGATGACAATAGGGCTATAGAGGATTTTGATGTGGTTCTGGAATCCGAGCCGGATAATATGATGGCCGTGTTCAACCGTGGACTTCTCCGTGATCAGACAGGCAATCTGACAGGTGCAGTACAGGATTATACTACTGTGCTTGCAAAATATCCGGAGGTCATTTATGGATATGAACTGCGCTCTGCCGCCAGATATAAGCTTGGAGACCGTAAGGGGGCGGAGCAGGATGAACTGGTTGTAATGCGCGACCGTACATCCCAGTTCAACAGGAAAGATAAAAGTGCCGGGACTGATGACGGGGAAGAGGAAGACAACTCTTCCCAGACCAGAAAGGAATCGGACGATGACGTGTGGAATTATAAGAAGATAGTGGTTGCCGAGAAGGATATGACCGCGTTTTCAAGTGAGTACCGGGGCAAGGTGCAGAACAGGAATGTCGATGTCAGAATGCTTGATGAATACAGCTTTACGTGGTTCTCGTCCAATGCTGTCAGTGAGATAGACAGGGAGGTGAGATACAGTGCGGAGCTTGAAAAACTGAATTCGTCAGGCAATATGCCCTTCCGCCTTCAGGTCACCAACAAGGAAAATCCTCTTTCGGAGGTCCGGATTAAAGGCCTTTTTGAAGATGTGGATGAGCAGACATCACTGATAGACGCCAATCCGGACAACCCCGATCATTATTTCGTGCGTGCTGTCGATTTCTTCCTGCTGCAGGATTTTGTCAATGCACAGAATGATTTTACTCAGGCAATACTGATGGGAGGAGATAATCTTTGGGCTGCATATTTCGGCAGGGCGGTGGTGCGTCTCCGTATGTCGGAAGTACAGAACGCAGACAGACAGCAGGAACGCTCTGCCGGTAATGGAAATCCCGGCAATTCACAGTATCAGCTGGCATACAATGACCTCACAAAGGCAATTGACCTGGCTCCGGAGTTTGCGTATGCGTATTACAATAGGGCCAATATGGAGGCATCAATATCGGATTACCGTTCTGCAATAGCGGATTATGAACAGGCGATAGCCCATAATGACCGTTTTGCCGAGGCGTATTACAACCGTGGCATTGCCATGGTTTTCCTGAACAGGATAAGGGAAGGACTGGAGGATTTGGGTAAGGCCGGTGAACTGGGTATCTATTCCGCATACAATGTGATGAAACGATTCTCGGCATCGTATGATAAGTGATTGTAAAGTTTTTGTAATTTTGCGCGTTAAAATATTGAAATCAGATAGATTATGGTAAATATAACATTTCCGGACGGCTCAGTCCGCCAGTACAATGCCGGAGTCACCGGCTATGAGATTGCAGAGAGTATCAGCCAGCGTCTTGCTCAGGATGTTCTGGTCTGCTCTGTCAATGGGGAGATAGTGGAACTGAACAGGCCTATTGAATCCGATGCGGCCATCAGACTGTTCAAGTGGGATGATCCTGAGGGCAAACATGCTTACTGGCATACATCGGCGCATCTTATGGCAGAGGCTCTGCAGGAACTGTTCCCCGGTACCCAGTTCGGTATCGGACCTGCCATTGAAAACGGTTTTTACTATGATGTGATGCCTGCGGAAGGCGTTACAATCAAAGAAGGCGATTTCCCTGCGATTGAGGCCAAGATGATGGAACTTGTCCAGAAGAAGGAAAAACTGGTGCGGCAGGAAATATCCAAGGCTGATGCTCTGAAATTCTTCGAAACACGCGGACAGCACTACAAGAATGAACTTATCGCGGATTTGGAGGATGGCAGCATCACTACATATACACAAGGTAGCTATACAGACCTCTGCCGTGGTCCGCACCTTGTCGATACATCGGCCATCAAGGCTGTCAAGCTGACTGCGGTATCAGCCGCATACTGGCGGGGCGATGAGAAACGTCCGCAGATGACACGTATCTACGGTATCTCATTCCCGAAGAAGAAAATGCTGGATGACTATCTGCTGCTTCTGGAGGAAGCCAAGAAGCGTGACCACCGTAAGATTGGCAAGGAAATGGAACTCTTTATGTTCAGCGATATGGTGGGCAAGGGACTTCCCATCTGGCTGCCTAAAGGTACGTCTCTGCGTCTGCGTCTGCAGGATTTCCTGTCACGTATCCAGAAACGTTACGGATACCAGCAGGTCATCACTCCGCATATCGGTTCCAAACAGCTCTATGTCACATCAGGACACTGGGATCATTATGGAAAGGACAGTTTCCAGCCTATCACCACACCGGAGGAAGGTGAGTGCTATCTGCTGAAACCGATGAACTGTCCTCATCACTGCTGCATATTCAAGTCGCAGCCACGCTCATACCGCGACCTGCCACTCCGTATCGCAGAGTTCGGTACGGTGTATCGTTACGAGCAGAGCGGTGAGCTTCACGGACTTACCCGTGTACGCAGTTTCACACAGGATGATGCGCATATCTTCTGCCGTGCCGATCAGGTCAAGGAGGAGTTCCTGCGCGTGATGGATATTATTGAGATTATCTTCAAGGCTCTCAATTTTGAGAACTTTGAGGCACAGATATCACTTCGTGACCCTAATGACCACGATAAGTATGTAGGTACTGACGAGGATTGGGAGAAGGCTGAAAAAGCTATTGTGGAGGCCTGCCAGGAGAAGAATCTGCCAGCAAAGGTGGAATACGGCGAGGCTGCGTTCTATGGCCCGAAGCTCGATTTTATGGTGAAGGATGCTCTCGGACGCCGCTGGCAGCTCGGAACCATCCAGGTTGACTATCAGCTTCCCCAGAGGTTTGAACTTGAGTATGTTGGCTCTGATAACCAGAAGTATCGTCCGGTTATGATTCACCGTGCACCGTTTGGCTCGATGGAGCGTTTCGTAGCTGTGCTTATCGAGCATACCGCAGGCAAGTTCCCGCTTTGGCTTATGCCTGACCAGGCTGCAATCCTCCCGATTTCGGAGAAGGCCAATGACTATGCGTATCAGGTGAAGGCCGAACTGGAGAAGTACGATGTACGTGCGTTCGTGGATGACCGCAACGAAAAGATTGGCCGCAAGATACGTGACAATGAAGTGAAACATATTCCGTATATGCTTGTAGTAGGTGAGCAGGAGGCTCAGAACGGTGAGGTCAATGTGCGTAAGCAGGGTGCCGACAATCTCGGAAATATGAAAATTTCCGAGTTCGGTGAAAAAATTGCCGAAGAGGTTAACAATATGATAAATAAATGGTAACTTTGCGCGCTAAATTTTGAGCAAGGTAGAATATAAGGCTTTGTGAATGAAGAATGACAAATTGAGCGATCAGTATCTGATTAACGATCAGATTCGTGCCAGAGAGGTCCGCATTGTTGGCGATGACATTGAGCCACAGGTAGTATCGCTTCGTGAGGCTTTACGCATTGCAGACGAGAAGGAACTGGATCTGGTCGAGATATCACCCAATGCCGTCCCGCCTGTTTGCAGAGTGGTGGATTACTCCAAGTTTATCTATCAGCTCAAGAAAAAGCAGAAGGAACAGAAAGCCAAGCAGGTCAAGATTGATGTCAAGGAGATCCGTTTCGGGCCTCAGACTGATGACCACGACTACAATTTCAAACTGAAGCACGCCATAGGCTTCCTTCAGGATGGGGACAAGGTCAAGGCTTATGTGTTCTTCAAAGGCCGTTCAATTCTGTTCAAGGAGCAGGGTGAGGAGATTCTGGCCCGCTTTGCAAAGGATCTTGAGGAATACGGCAAACAGGAGAAGGCTCCAGTCCTTGAGGGTAAGCGAATGACCATATTCATAGCTCCGACCAGAAAAGGTGCTGCTCCGAAGAAGGAGAAAGAGAATAGTAATGATTGATTCGCGGATTTTCCGCTTTTAATAACAATTTTAAAGTTTCAACAAGATGCCGAAGACAAAGACTAATTCCGGTGCCAAAAAAAGATTCGCTCTTACCGGATCGGGTAAAATCAAGAGAAAGCATGCTTATCACAGTCACATTCTGACCAAGAAGAGCAAGAAGCGTAAAAGAAACCTCGACCATTTCGCAATACTGGATCATGCGAACAGTAAGCAGGTTAAGGATTTGCTTTGCTTGAGATAAAACTTCGAAGAGATTAGTAACTCAGTTAAAAACCGAACGTACAGCATTAAGACCTTACCACAGAGGCGCTGACATTCAAAAAAGAAAGAAACTATGCCGAGATCAGTAAATCACGTTGCTTCAAGAGCAAAGAGAAAGAGAATTTTAGGCCTTACCAGAGGTTACTTTGGTGCCAGAAAGAACGTCTGGACCGTTGCCAAGAATACTTGGGAGAAGGGTCTGACCTACGCTTACCGCGATCGTAAGAACAAGAAGAGAGAGTTCCGCGCACTGTGGATCCAGCGTATCAACGCAGCCGCACGTATTTACGGAATGAACTACTCACAGCTGATGGGCGCTATCCACAAGGCTGGTATTGAGATTAACCGTAAGGTTCTGGCTGACTTAGCGATGAACAATCCTGAGGCATTCAAGGCTATCGTTGAGAAGGTTAAATAAATATTTTTAGATAGTTAAAATGGGAACGGACCACTTGTGGCCCGTTCTTTTTTGTATCTTAGCGGTTGAAACCGTAACGGGCTAGATCGGGAGACTCATCAATAAAAAAGAAGAAACCGGGCATAGCTTCGCACTCCAATGGCGGGCCACGCCTCGCAAGAGGTAACTTTAAGTCGGTGGATTACAAAGGGGGCGGGCGCTCAAATCATTCATACTCGGAGTTCTCATCACATCACCGTTGCGGTTTTTTTCAAAAAACCGCAACGGTGACAATCCTTTTTTTAGTTTGCTTCGCAAACGGCCTCACTCCGTTCGGGACGGTGTGTTCCACACCCGGCTAAGCACCTGGGTCATGCAGTGTGCGGCTCCGTAGCCTCCGATGAGGTTCTCAAGAGGAACCCACACCACTTTCACGCCGTTTTTCTCATACTCGGTTTCAAGGCTCTTGCTCTGACCGGCCACAGACATTATGTGTCGGGCATCAATAGTAAGGAAATTGTTGGCATAATGATTGGCATCCTCCTTACTGATGCGGATGATTTTCACGCCACGTGACTGAAGGAACTCCCTGAAGCCTTTTCCTGAATAGGTGGAATCCAGCCGATAGGATTTCTGGCCGGCAGATCGTACATACATATCCATCGTCAGGTAGTTGATGTCGTTTGCATCCTTCGCGTCATAGCGGTTGAAGAGTTTGCTCAGCACGACCGGTTGTTCCTGTATCAGTTTGATGAGTTTGTCAATATCCTCCGATGAAAATTCGGGCAGTTTGATGGTTTCGCTATAGGGCGTGCGACGACTTCCCTTCACTTTCGCACTAATGATGTTGCCCGAGAAGTTTATCTCCTGCACCATACCATTACGAGCGTATGAAGCGCCACGAGGTAATCGGTTGCTGTAATCAATGTTTTTTAGTGCGCCAAGCCATTGCTCGCCCCACCATGTCTTTCCGTATGTTGTTGCCATGTTTCAAATTATTATCTATCCCGGCAAATTAAATTCCTTTATGCCCAAGACGGAATGTACTTTGTAGTCCATAGGCACAATCATTTGTCTTGGCAAATTTAGAATCTGTTTTGAAAAGTTCCAATTAATCTTTTATAAAGTCTTTCCGGCTGAAAACCCGTTTCTTTTCAGTCATGATGGAACCCCATCACTCACAGACATCACGAGTGTTTCCACTCTGAAGACCGCGATTTCTACGACTCGATGTTTCTGTTATCGCTGACGAAGCCGGATTACGACTTTCTCAAGGCACGACTTGGGATGACGTTTACAATCTGTATAAGTTCGATAGAAAGCTACGCCTTCTCGTATTCGATGCCATTGAAAGAATCGAAATTGCCGTCAGGACTCAGGTCATTCATCAGTTAAGTCTAAAATATGGGGCGCATTGGCAGGATCAGAAAGTTCTGTTTATGCCGCCGAAGATTAACCGCCAAAACGGAAAGATATACGATGTGTATGCAGATATACAGAAACACATCAATGATCAATTGAGTGCGAACAAACGGGCTACGTTTATCGAGCACTATATGAACACATACAACGATCCACCGACACCTCCCAGTAGGCCTCCTGATCCTCTTCTCCTTCATCGAGAAGCTCCCAGAAGCCATTGCAGCAGGCAGGTCAGTCAAAATCCAACGAGGAGATACCTCCTTGGAGGTCTCCGTAAAGGATTCAGTATGAATTAACGTTAAAACCACTTTGATAGAGCATACCCCACGCAGAAATGCTTGAGGTATGCTTGAGTTTTTTAATCCGTATTGAGTTAGAACCGTTAAGTGATAATACTGCGGACTCAATTCTTCTCCTGTTCCGTCCTGAGTATTACATGATTCAAGTTTCGCAAGTGTGCCTGGAAGGCACTACAGCCTCGTAAAGGCGGTCAGTAACCGGGTACGAAGTGTCCAGTATGGCAAACAAACAGTACACTGCATAGAGGGCAGTACCACCTTCCCACTTCCATCTGTCGAAGTAATAGAAGACAGTATTGTACGGAGGAAAATCCTTTGGAAGCATGCGCCACTGGCATCCTGTTTTAACCAAATACATGATAGCGTTCATAATGTCTCTGAGGGAATATTTTCTTTTCCTATGATTGGGGTCAAGAATTTTTTCCGTAATTTGCCACTGTTTATCAGTAAGGTTGGCCAAGGATATTGTCCCATAACTTATTTGATTGATGCTCATAAAGTTACGAATAATATCCCAAT
>JAKSIX010000036.1 GCA_024398595.1 Bacteroidaceae bacterium
GTACGCAGTCGGCATTGACCTCGAACGCTTCTTCGACACCGTGAACCAGAGCTACTTGATAGAACTTCTCTCCCATACCGTGAAGGACGGCAGGGTGATAAGCCTTATCCACAAGTATCTCTACGCAGGGGTGATGATAGACGGAGTGTATCATCCGACTCCCGAGGGGACACCGCAAGGCGGCCCACTCAGTCCTCTGTTGA
Source organism: Bacteroidaceae bacterium (assembly GCA_024398595.1). GTDB lineage: Bacteria > Bacteroidota > Bacteroidia > Bacteroidales > Bacteroidaceae > Colenecus. The sequence goes on from JAKSIX010000036.1 coordinate 204, forward strand.
GTAACATAGTGCTCAATGAGCTGGACAAGGAGTTGGAGAAACGAGGACACCCGTTTGTTAGATACGCAGACGATAGCCTTATCTTCTGCAAGAGCAAACGCGGAGCGGAAAGAGTGTGCGAAGGACTGACCCGATTCATCGAAAAGAAACTTCACTTGAAGGTCAATCGCGAAAAGACGGAGGTCGGCAGCGCACGCGGAATGAAGTTCCTCGGATACTCGTTCTACAAACGTCCTCTTGACGGTATGTGAAGGCTACGCATCCACCCCAAGAGCCTGCAAAAGATGAGAGCGAAACTCAAACTCATCACGGGCAGGAGTAACGGGATGGGCTACGAACGCAGGAAAGAGGTATTACACCAAACCATCCGCGGATGGGTGAACTACTTCAAACTTGCAGATGCCAAGAAGTACCTTGAAGAGATGGATAAATGGCTTCGCAGACGCATACGGATGTGTATATGGAAAAGCTGGAAGAAACCGTGTACGCGCGTCAAGAATCTTGTTAAGTGCGGAATCAAACCATATTGGGCAAGAATCTACGGGAACAGCAGTAAAGGGTACTGGGCGAATGCCGAGGGTATAATGCACCACGCGGCAACAAACGAAATGCTACGCAGGGCAGGGTACCCGTGCCTTATGGACTACTATGTCAAATTGCACTGAACAATGAAGAACCGCCGTATGCCGAACGGCACGTACGGTGGTGTGAGAGGTCGGAAAACGAAAGTAGGAAGAAAACTACTTTTGTTTTCCTCCTACTCGATTATGTGCCGCAAAAGTTACTTGATCAGAGCCATATCCGGCATTTCCTTGTCGTAGTCGCCGCGGGCCAGACGTTCCTTGATGTCCTTGAAGGCAGCGAGTGTGCGATCGACATCGTCAATGCTGTGGGCTGCGGTGGAGATGACGCGGAAAATCAGCATTCCCGGCGGAATGACAGGGTAGGTGATTATCGAGCAGAAGATGCCGTAGTTCTCGCGCAGATCCATAGCGATGTTGGTAGCCTGGTTCACACCGCATCTCAGGTGGACAGGTGTGACGCAAGCCTCGGCCGGACCGATTTCGTAACCAAGTTTGCGGAAACCGTTCTGCAGGCGGCGGGTAACCTCCCAGAGGTGGGCTCTGCGGGCATCGCCCTCGGCACTGCGTATTATCTCCAGTCTCTTCAGACAGCCCTCTACGATAGGCATCGGCAGTGCCTTGGCGTACATCTGTGAGCGCATGTTGTAGCGCAGGTAGGTGATGATGTCCTTCTCTGATGCGATGAAACCGCCGATGGTGGCCATTGACTTGGCGTATGCGCCGATGTACAGGTCTATGCCGTCCATAACTCCGAAATGCTCGGAAGTACCGCGTCCGGTCGGTCCCATTACACCGAAACCGTGGGCATCGTCTATGAGTATTCTGAAGCTGTATTTTTCCTTCAGGGCTACAATCTGGTCGAGTATGCCGAGTGCGCCGGTCATTCCGAACACGCCCTCGGTGATGAGCAGCACACCGCCTCCGTTTGCCTCGGCCTCGGCGGTTGCAATCTTCAGCTTCTGCTCACACGACACTATGTCGTTGTGCTTGAACTTGTAGGTGGTGCCCATGTGCAGACGTGAACCGTCTATCAGGCAGGCGTGGGCCTCGGAGTCAATGACCAGCACATCGTGACGGCTGAGCAGTGAGTCAATGGCCGATACAATGCCCTGATAGCCGAAGTTGAACTCGAAAGCGGCTTCCTTGCACTCAAATTCGGCAAGCTCTTTTTCAAGTTTCTCGTGCAGTGCGGTGTGGCCGGTCATCATACGGCTTCCCATAGGGTAGGCCATACCCCAGCGTGCGGCTGCCTCTGCATCAACCTTGCGTACCTCGGGATGGTTGGCAAGACCCAGATAGTTGTTGAGGCTCCAGCAGAGAACCTCCTTGCCGTTGAAGCGCATATGCGGACCAAGTTCTCCCTCAAGTTTCGGAAATGCGAAATATCCGTCTATCTTCTCTCTGTACTGGCCGATAGGGCCACCGGTTGACTTCCTTATTTTGTCAAATATATCCATTGTCCAGTTGCTTATACGTTGATCAATTCTGTTTGAGTACATTGGTGGAGTCTTTCCACTTGCTTTCTGCGGGGATTACCTTGCTGTCGGCCGGCTTTGTCGGCTTCTCTGCTGCGGGTGCCGCAGCCTCGACGCTGGCCTTCTCAACCCAGGCGACAGGCTGTCCCTTGGCGAGCATCGTGCCCTGCTCGGCATCAATGCCTGCTATCCTGCAGTCCATAGGAGCGGTGATAGGCTCTATTCCGTGCTCTGTCTGCAGATAGGCGATAATCTCACCTTCGCGGAATTTCCTGCCGAATGCCGGAGCCTTTGAGCCCTCATTGTAATCGAGTTCCCACATCACGCGGCCATTGACGGGTGCTTCGATGGCATCTGCATCCGGGTGCAGGATGGCGCGCTTGTCGGCGGCTGTGAGATGCTTGACAGGAGCACCTGCGGTTCCGGCCTGTGCCTTCTCCATACGCTCCAGCAGGTCCTTGTTGAACTGAGCCTTGGCCTGACCGGACTTGAACTCGCGGTACTGCTTCTCGTGCATTGCGAACTCGAACAGTTCCTCATCGTCCTGACCGCGGTCCCAGCCGTTCTCCTCCATCTCCTTGATGAAGCGTGGAAGCTCATCCGGGTAGAGAGCCTGCGGGTCGTCGGTATAGAATTCGAATCCTTTCTCCTTTGCAAGTTCTATAATCTCAGGAGCAAGCTCGCCGGGCAGTTTGCCGGACTTGCCGAGTATCATACCCCACATAGCCGGATCCATGCGGCTGAACGGCTTCTCGTCCATTGACTTGGAATAGAGGTTCATCAGGGCGGCGTTCTTTACATACTGCGAGAACGGTGTCACCAGACACGGCGTACCGAGCATAGGCCATATACGCTGCACCTCATCGAACAGTTCGACAAGCAGTTCGTCCTCCGACAGTTCCTTCTCGCCTTTCTTGCGCAGATTGGTGTTGATGGCTGCGTGCATACCTTTCAGGTCGGCCATCAGTGAACCCATCATACCGCCGGGCAGACCGCAACCTACGAGCAGTGAGGTCATAAGCGCGTTCTTCGGGTCAATCCAGTAGCCGAGGAAGTCATCGATGAAGCTCTGTGTGAGGCTGCGAGCCTCCATATATGCCTTCATATTGATGTCCTTGACCAGGAATCCGGCATCCTTCAGCATGGCCTGGATGGTGATGACATCGGGATGAACCTTACCCCAGCTCAGTGGTTCCATAGCCACATCAAGCACATCGCCGCCAGCCTTGGCTACCTCAAGCATCGAGGCTACCGAGAAGCCGGGGCCTGTGTGCCCGTGGTACTGTATGATGATGTCAGGGTGCTTCTCCTTGATGGCACGGACAATGGTGCCGAGCATTGCCGGACGGCCGATACCAGCCATATCCTTCAGACAGATTTCCTGCGCACCGCCCTCAATCAGCTGTTCCGCCAGATTGATGTAGTATTCGGCTGTGTGCACCTTGGAATAGGTGATGCACATTGTTGCCTGGGCTGTCATACCGGCCTCCTTGGCCCATCTGATTGACGGTATGATGTTGCGCGGGTCGTTCAGTCCGCAGAAGATACGTGTTATGTCAACGCCCTGTGCGTGCTTCACCTTATACATCAGCTGACGTACATCTGCAGGAACCGGGTTCATACGGAGAGCGTTCAGACCGCGGTCCAGCATATGTGTCTTGATTCCGGCCTCATTGAAAGGCTTTGTGAAAGTACGCACGGCCAGATTCGGGTTCTCGCCGTAAAGAAGGTTCACCTGCTCACTTGCACCGCCATTGGTTTCAACGCGGTCGAAACATCCCATATCTATGATGACAGGGGCAATTTTGGCCAGCTGATCCTTGCGCGGAACATACTTGCCCGATGACTGCCACATGTCACGATAGACTAAACTGAATTGGACTTCTTTCTTCATATTCTTGATTTTACTTGATTTAAAATTTATTGTGCGTCAGATTACTGTGCATCGATGGCCTGTCTGAACCATTCCGCGCGGCTGCAGCCTTCGCCTGTATTGAGCAGTACCAGATCGCCGTTCTTTATTCTGTTCTGTTTCAATGCCTCGTAGAAACCTGCTATGCATACCATTGAAGCCGGTCCCAGATACACGCCGGTCTCTTTCTTCACCGTGCGCCCGTAATTCTCTATACCTTCTTCCCTGATGCGCAGGAATGTGCCTCCGCTGTTGCGTACAATCGGTCCGACAATGGGGTACATACCCGGAGTACCTGCCGTGAGGATGGATATGCGCGTGTGTGGGGTGACTGACGGGAAGTGCTTCTCCCAACCTTCCGGGAAACCGTTTCCTGTAGCCCATTCCCAAGCCTGTACCATAGGGTCGCAGGTGTCCTGCTGTACCAGAATCATACGCGGCATCCTGTATTGCGGATATGCTGACGATATTTCTCTCATTCCTTTCTCGAACGCTATCGGGCTGGTGCCTCCTGCCACAGCCTGCATATATACGTCCGGAATGCGCCCCAACTGGCGCAGACATTCGAATACCAGGGTCTTCTTGGCCTCCACACGTATAGGGTCAATGTTGCCGGCGGAAATCATCACGTGCCGGGTCTTGTGGAACTCTGCAGCCTCGGCCTTGGCCTGACCGTAGCCTCCTTCCGACACTACAAGGTTCTGCCCGGTTGCCCTGATGGCATCCTGCGACTCCATATACATATCGTGCGGTGCGAAGATGTCGAACTTCACTCCGGCCTTGGCCAGATATGTGGCGTATGCCGTCGCTGCATTGCCTGTCGATGCAAGGCAGTACTCATTGACTCCGTGCTGCTTGAACAGCGTGGCTGCCAAAGATGCCGCGATGTCCTTGAATGTGCCTGTACCGCCGTTCAGGTCATTTCTGGCAACAACTACGTGGCAGTTTATGCCATAGCTGTTGCGGGCCGTCCTGCTGAGAAATTCCCATTCCTCTATTGGAACAGCACCCTCACCAAGGCTTACTATGTCTTCCCTGCTGTCCAGAGGGAGGAAATCATAGTAATGGTACAGGTTTGTCGGTCTCTGTCCTGGAGCGCACAGCTCATCGAGTTTGCGGTAATCTGTGTCATAGACCACTTCCGCGTGGTTGCTTCCGCAGTTGCACAGCTGATCCTGCCTGAACCACTCGTCAAAGCCGCCTATCACGGCACCGCATTTCTTACATATCAGTTTGTATTTCATATAATTTCGTCAAACATTTCAAAACAGGTTTTCTGAATTCTAATCCTTGGGATATTCCAGATTTCTGGCCTTGGCCTGTACTATGACCTCCGTCAGATATTTACGGGCCTCTCTCCTGGCACCTTCCAGATCCATCATAGACCAGTTGCCGCAATCGTGGGGCGTGGCCCCCGGAACTTCACCCTCGTAGTCTGCGATGAAGGCGAAGGTGTTCTTCATCAGTTCAAGTACCTGGCGCGACTCAAGGTCGCCCTTGACTATGAGGTAATGTCCCGTGAGACATCCCATCGGCCCCCAATATACTATCCAGTCCTTCCACGTGGGCTCATTCCTCAGATAGGTGGCTGCCAGATGTTCTATGGTGTGGCTCACGGCAGGGGACAGTGCGGGTTCGCGGTTCGGCTCCTTCATTCTGATGTCGAATGTGGTGAGCGTGTCTTCGCCGACCTTGTCCTTGCGCGATACGTATATTCCGCGCAGCAGCTTCTCGTGATTGACCGTGAAGCTCGGAATCTTGGTCATCTTCTCCGGCATTACGGCCTTCGGCTCGCTGGCTGTCTCGCGGTATGTGTGCAGGCTGAGATTGTCGCTCACAATCTTTATGGAGCGGACTTTCCCGAATCCCATAACCATTATGAATGCCAGTTCCATATCGAACAGACAGTCGTTGTAGCGTGACTGCAGCACGAAGTCAGTGTTGGTGTAGCAGATGGCCTGGGGATATTTGCCTGTGACTTCCAACCTGTACATCGGCTCTTCATAGGTGACTGACGGGTGGTTCAGTTTTGATTCTGACACTTCCATTACGGAACCTACTTCGAAGTTGGTGCTTCCGGCGTAGCCTATGTTGATTATCTCGGTGTCGGGAGACAGGTTCTTGAGGCTTTGGATAATGTTGAATGCTCCGACACCTGTTACGATGACCCTGTCCCTGCATTCCGGCAGATACTGCTCCACCAGCTTGCGTTCATTCTCCTCGGCTATTACTACTACTCTCTCCATCGGACGGATTGGCTATTCAAGTTCCGCAGGGTTTCAAATTACTGTTCCCCCATACTGTTTATTGCTTCTTCACCTCGGCTTCCTTGGCCTTATAGTCCTCCCAATAGCTGATCTTGGCCATATAGTAGGCTCTGACATCATCCCAGCGGTAGAACGGACGTCTCTCATTGCCTTTCGCATCCTTATAGAACGGAACGCTGTCCGGCAGGGTGGCTTCCTCCTCGTTCAGCAGGAACTTTACGATGATGTTGCCTTTCCTGTCGCGGAAGAAAATCCACTGTACGTTGCCACCCATATGTGCGATGTTGTATGCCGCCCAGTGATTTGCGACATCTTCAAGGTCATCGGTGCTGTAGCCGCTCTCGTTGAGGTCAAGCAGTGAGAAGAATGACATCAGCGTCACCTCGTGGCCGTAGCGCAGGTTCGCTCCGACTCCGTTGCCGTTGATGGCGGCATCGGCGCAGTCAATGAAGTTCTGGAGCGTAGCGCAATGGCCGTACTGTACGACATTGTCTGTCAGTGGGGTGTTTCCGCCCTGTGAGTACCAGCGCATATTGTTCATCAGAAACAGATCGTACCACTCATCGTAAGTGAACACATCGTTCAGATCTACACCCGGGTCAGAGCCTTGTGCATTCGATGCCAGGTCGTAAAGTGCTGAATACAGGGAGCCGGACTGGTCGCGCCCGTTCTGATTTGTTATGTATGACGGATCATTGAACAGGGCTTTCATCAGCCTCTCCGGGTTGGTGTGGCGTTTGTTGAACTCGCTGACTGCGGCGCTTGCCTTACGCTTGTGGCTTGATACGGCCTTGTCCTCGGTGTACATATACGGCTCGTCGTAGTTGCTTGAGTTGTAGTCAAGCCTGATGTACGGGCGCATCCTGACAATCTGCATCAGTGCGGAGTACTCACTTACGAGTACGCGGTGCGATGTGGTTGAGCGCGCTACTATTGTCTTGTCCTTGGTGAACAGCTCCGGGTAGTTCTCAACCATACGGCGGGCAATGTCGCGGTGCTGCTGCATACCTTTCGGCGTGAGGTCGCCGGCGCGGTCCTGTGCCTCGGCGCGTATGATTTCCACGCGGCGCAGCACGTCCTTTCCGAAATCCGTCAGCTTGCCGGCATTGTCGGCCTCTTTCAGAGTATTGTATGGGCGGTCATAGTTTGACGCATTGTCCAGAAAGCGTGAGCCGTGACGTCCGAAATGTGTCAGATAGAATGGCTTGAAGCCTTTCGGGGCAGGTGTGAGCGGTTGTGCGGGCGCCTCATACTGATAAAGCGAACCTGCCATCTTGTCTATGTTCTCCGCAGATACCTTGTCTCTTGTGATAATCTCTGCCTGAATGGACAGTGCAATTGCCGATATGGATACGGCGAGTAGAATTTTCCTCATTTCAGTGATGCAATAAAATATTGTGTAAAGATACATCGTTTCATGCTTTTTTGGAACAGTCATCGGTTAAAAATTTATATTTTTGCCGGAGATATAAGGGGTGCTGCGCGTATGTGCGTGGCTGAGATTATACCCGTTGAACCTGATTTGTGTAATTACAACGTAGGAATTATGAAGAAGGAATTCATTTCCGATTGCAGTGCGATACGCACACTGAATCCTGTCATTCACTGTATTACAAACTATGTTGCGATGAACCCCAATGCCAATGCGCTGTTGGCGGTGGGTGCTTCACCTCTGATGTCCTTCCGCGCGGATGAGATGCGTGACATCGTGGCCCAGAGTCAGGCTCTGTATGTCAATATCGGATGCCCGGATGAGACTCTGGTCTGTGCTGCGGAGATTGCTGTGGATGCGGCTGCGGAACTTGGTGTGCCCTGGGTGCTGGATCCTGTCGGAGTGGGCGTGAGCAGGCTGAGGATGGAAACGTGTCTGAATCTGATATCCCGTAAGAGCCCCGACATCATACGCGGCAATGCTTCGGAGATAATAGCTCTTGCAGGGAACGCTGCCTGTGCCCGGAGGGGCGTTGATTCGTCGGAGAGCAGCGATATGGCTTTGGAGAGTGCTGAAGTGCTTGCATCGCGTACTGGCAGTGTGGTGGCCGTGAGCGGCGCTACGGATTATATTACAGACGGAATGGTGGTGCTGACTGTCGCCAACGGTACTCCGCTGATGCGCAAGGTGAGTGCGGCCGGATGTACAGTGTCTGCGCTATGTGCCGCCTTCAGGGCTGTCGATGACGATTCCCTGCGTGCTGCGTGGTGCGCTATGGCTCTTATGGGTGTGGCGGGTGAGTGTGCGGCTTCATCGTGCAGGGGTACAGGTTCGCTGCAGACTGCGATAATTGATGAGCTGAGTCTTTTTGATCCGGCTGAATATGCGGAATTGATAAAGGGTGGAACATTATGAGGAATTTCAATCCTGAATCGCTGAGTCTGTATCTTGTTACGGACAGGGGGCTGGCCGGTGAGCGTGATATGACTGATATTGTCCGTGAGGCTGTTGCAGGAGGTGTAACGATGGTCCAGCTGCGTGAGAAGACGTGCGGCACACGCGAGTTCGTGGAGCTGGCGCGTGGGCTTAAACAGTTCCTTTTGCCTCTCGGGATTCCTCTGATAATAAACGACAGGGTCGATGTGGCACTTGCAATCGGTGCGGACGGGGTGCATATAGGTCAGTCGGATATGCCGTATGATATTGCCCGCAGGCTGATGGGGGAGGACAGTATCATCGGCCTTTCTGTGGAATGTATGGACGATGTCATCGGTGCGAATGCATTGGATGTCGATTACATAGGGGTGTCGCCGGTGTTCTCTACGCCTACCAAGACTGATACGGCGTGTCCGTTCGGGCTTGAGGGCTTGCATGAGGCGGTCAGACGGTCGGTGCATCCGGTTGTGGGGATTGGTGGCATCAATGCCGGGAATGCGGCGGAGGTTGCCGGATGCGGGGCGGATGGAATCGCCGTTGTCAGCGCAATAGTCGCGGCTTCATCGCCTTTTGAGGCGGCTCGGGAATTGGTACGGACAATGTCGCTGTAAATTGGAATTGCACGCTTTTATGGGTATAGCTTGTATAGAAAGGGTAATTGTATGGAAAAGTATAGCAGAGTATTGACGATTGCGGGTAGCGATTCCGGGGGTGGTGCCGGAATACAGGCGGATATCAAGGCAATCAGCGCGACTGGAGGATATGCGGCCAGTGCTGTTACGGCAGTCACGGTGCAGAATACGGTGGGGGTGATTGATGTGTTTCCGGTTCCGCCGGAGATTGTGGCGGCTCAGATTGATGCCGTGCTGTCGGATATCGGAGCGGATGCTGTGAAGATAGGGATGCTGCATTCATCGGAGGTTATCGGGGCTATAAGCACGAAACTGTCGGAGTTCGGCATTGCGAATATCGTGCTTGACCCGGTGATGGTGTCAACATCGGGGCACAGGCTCATTGAAGAGAGTGCTGTCGGGACGCTGAAATCGTTGCTGATTCCTATGGCCCGGGTGATAACTCCGAATGTCCCGGAGGCTGAAATTCTGGCCGGCAGAAAAATATATGCTGAGAAGGACCTGCCTGTAGTGGCGAGGGAACTCTCTCTCGGCGGGAAGGTGTCGGTGCTGATGAAGGCCGGCCATTTAGACGGTCCGGAAGTGGTCGATTATTTCTACAATGCGGAGGAAGACCACATTACGGAATTGCGTTCAAAACGTATAGATACACCGAATACCCACGGTACAGGATGCACGCTTTCATCGGCTTTCGCTTCGTATATAGCACAGGGCCTCGGTCTGGACGATGCCGCCCGTGCCGCGAAGGATTACATTGCCCGCGCCATAGAATCCGGCAGCCGCTACAGCATCGGTCACGGTCACGGTCCGGTCAATCACTTCTGTTCCAGTAGGGGTCACCCGAAAAAGTATTGAGACTGGTACAGTGATAGGATTTCAAGGCTCAATTGCGGGATGGTTTGGGCATCTGGATGATGTAGGAGATAATCAGCATAATGCTGGCGCCGACCCAGGCGAAAACATCGGAGATGAGGACACCGTCGTAGCCGTAGTGACGGGGCAGGGTGAGTGAGGCCACGCAGCGGATAACAAGTTCCAGAACACCGGCCATCAGTGGCAGGAAGGTGCGGCCGACGCCCTGGAGAGCGTTCCTGTAGAGGAATATCACGAAGAGGAACGGGAAGAACATCGCGCTGATGTTCAGATAACGGCTGGAGGCGCGATAGATAGGTGTCACCATCTCGCCGGCTTCGGCATTGAGGAAGAGTGATGTCATCGGTCTGGCGAATATCACCATAACCGTGCTCAGTACGGCGCATACGGCCAGAACCATCAGCAATGTGGCGTTAACGCCCTGACGCACACGGCGTATCTCACCTGCGCCCCAGTTCTGTCCGACATAGCTGGCAATGGCAATTCCGAATGATACGGGAACCAGTACGAACAGGTTCTGCACCTTGCTCGCGGCTGCGAATCCGGCTATGTATGTCGGCGGGAAAATGTTGAGTGCGCTTTGCAGAATTACCACTCCGATGGCTGTGATGCTGAACTGCAATGCCATAGGGATTCCTATGCGCAGGTGTTCCCATGCAAAGCTCCAGTCGGTACGGAAATCGCTTGCCGACAGCCTGATTTCCGGATAGCGGCGGAATGCGTAGGCAAAGCAGAGTATTGCAGAAATGGCCTGCGACAGCACTGTGGCGAATGCCGCACCTCTGACTCCCCACCCGAAACTCAGAATGAACCAGAGATCCAGTGCAATATTCAGGACAGACGAGAATATCAGGAAATAGAGCGGTGTCCTGCTGTCGCCGATAGCTCTCAGGATGCAGGATATCATATTGTAGGCAATGGAGCCTGTCAGTCCGGCATAGAGCAGTAGCAGGTACTTGTAGGCATAGTCGAAAATTTCCGGCCCGGTATTTATCATCCTCAGCATCGGACCTGTCAGCAGAAGCATCACTGCTGTAAGGATTGCTGACAGGAACGTGCAGATAATAAGGCTCGTTCCTATTGAACGTCTCATCCCGTCCATATCGCGTGCGCCGAAAAGCTGGGCGGTGCGTATGCCGAGACCGGCTGTGACTCCCCAGACAAATCCGTTGCCGAAGAATGTGAATCCTGTTGTGATACCGACTCCGGCCAGTGCCTCGTAGTTGATGAAGCGGCCTACTATGACAGTATCCACGAATTCATACAGTTTCTGGAATACGTTACCGAGTATGATGGGTAGCGAAAAGAAAAATATGACGCGGGCGGGACTCCCTTTGGTTAAATCGACAATCATCTTACACTCCTCCTGTGCCTCATTTCTGAAAACGGCCGCAAAATTACCGCTTTTTATCAGAACCTGTTTTGAAACAGATTCCTAACTTTGCACATATTTTTGCGAATATCAGAATGTGGTTGGGATTAGCTGTTCTGTCGGCCCTGTTCCTAGGGTTCTACGATGTTTCAAAGAAACATTCGCTCAGGGATAATGCGGTCATTCCCGTACTTTGGCTGAACACGTTTTTTTGCAGTCTGATAATGTTGGCTCCTACGCTGATGTCGGCTGCAGGTATGATACCGGAAGGCTCTACGTTTTACGTGTGCCGGGCTGATGCACATACCCATCTGCTGATATTGCTGAAGGCCTCAATCGTACTCGGTTCCTGGGTGTTCGGATATTTCGGAATGAAGCATCTGCCGCTGACCCTTTTCGGCCCGATCAATGCCACCAGACCGGTTCTGGTGTTGCTGGGCGGAATGATAGTGTTCGGCGAACGGCTGAACCTGTACCAATGGATAGGTGTGGTCATAGCTGCCATATCGTTCTATATGCTGCGTGCCAGCGGCAGGAAGGAAGGCTATGATTTCGGGAGCAATGTCTGGGTGCTGTGCGTCATCGCCGCCACTCTTCTCGGTGCTGTCAGCGCATTGTTTGACAAATATCTGCTCAGGCAGTACGACAATATGCTCGTGCAGTCGTGGAGCAATTTCTACCAGCTTGCATTGATGACTGTCGGCCTGCTGGTGTTCTGGGTGCCGGAACGCGGTTCAGACACTCCGTTCCAGTGGCGGTGGAGCATTGTCCTGATTTCCGTATTCCTGACGATGGCGGATTATGCGTATTTCTATGCGCTTACCTCCAGCGCGTCAATGATAACCATTGTCTCAATGATACGGCGCAGCAGTGTGGTGGTATCGTTCCTGTGCGGCGCTCTGCTGTTCCACGAGAAGAATCTGCGCAGCAAGGCCGTGGACCTGGCACTTGTGCTGATAGGACTATTCTTCCTCCTTATAGGCTCTATGTGACGTAAGTTTGTTAACTTTGCGGCACAATGAGTAAGATACGGAGGGAATATAAGGTTACGAATGCGCTTATGGGGGCGGATTTCCGGCTTACGGCAGTAGGCTCCCAGATTCTGATGCAGGATTGCTTTGCCGCACTTATGGCCGGGTATCACGTGGCCGCCTTTGATTTGCGTTCCCGTTCCCTGATGTGGATAATCTCCGAGTTCAGCATGGAATTCAAAGGCCGTATGCCATTCTGGGGTGATTCCGTGACCGTGGAACTGTGGATGTCGGAGCGGCCATCCATAAAAGTACACGTGGATTACCGCCTGTCCCATGCCGGAAAAGTGTTCTGCAGCGGTGACAGCGTGTGGGCCATTCTTGACATCGGGTCGCGCAAGCCTGTCAATTCATCGGAAGTACTCAGCGCGATTCAGCCGACTATGGAACTGGCACTCGGTTCTCACCGTCATCATTTAGACAGAATGTGCAGTGAACGGTACTCGCTGTGTCACAGGATTAACCTGAGTGATACCGACTTCAACAGACACGTTACCAACACCACTTATATGAAGGTGGCGGTCAATGCAATGCCGGCCGGATATATCGGCAGTCACAGACTGGCGGCAATGGATATGCGCTTCCTGCACGAGTCATTCATAGACCAGACTCTTACCTGCAAGGTCTATGACACCGATGCCTGCGGTTCCTGGTTCTATGACATCACCGATGGGGATGGAGTGGTCTGCAGCCGTGCTTCCATCCGCTTTAAAGATGCCGAAGCAGAGCCGGAGAATCTGGATAATCTGGAGATAAGGGAAATGCGGGAGAAATGAAAAAGGTACTTGTCATACACGGCCCGAATATGAATATGCTCGGCATAAGGGAACCGGGGATATACGGAGAGGGAACATTTCCCGAACTGGAGGCATATATTGATTCCACCGCTCAGGAGCTGGGCTTTGAGGCAGAATTCTTTCAGTCCAATCACGAGGGCGAGATAGTTGACAGAATACAGGAGGCTTACGGAAATGCAGACTGCATATTGATAAATCCGGCAGCCTATACCCATACAAGCGTAGCTATACTCGATGCTCTGAGGGCTGTCGGCCTGCCGGTCGCGGAGGTACATCTGAGCGACATCGCCGGTCGGGAGGAATTCAGACGTTTCTCGTATGTCTCGCTCTATGCCGGAAAGACAGTGACGGGTCTTGGATGGGAAGGATACAGGGTGGCTTTGGAATATCTGGCAGGAATCGGATTATGATCCTATGAATTTCAAGAAAGTAAATAAATTTCTGAAGGAGGATATCTGGAGGCTGGATCGCGAGACTTTCGGCAAGCATAAACGCAGGGCTCTCAAGTATCTGCAGGTAACGCTTCTTGTCATAAACAATGTCGGCAGCAAGAAAATAGGTCTGTGCGGTGTGGCACTTGCATTCTTCTCGATAATGGCGCTCATACCGGGCGTGGCACTTGCATTTGCCGTAACAGACGGGTTCGGTTTTGACGAGAAGCTTACAGAGCTGCTGCTCTCATATTTCTCGGATCAGGAGCTGCTGGTACAGATGATACTCGGATATGCGAACAACATTCTGTCCATAACATCCAACGGTATCTTTGGAGTGGTAACCTTCCTTTCGTTCGTCTGGCTGGTGTTCTGGCTGATGATTCAGGTGGAGAATTCGTTCAATTACGTCTGGGACAAGGCCAAGAAATCCAGGGCATTCTGGAAAAGGGTCAGCGTATATGTGGCATTGGCATTGATATTGCCGTTTGTGATAATAATGTTCCTTGGAACGTCACTGATGTTCACCAACGGTGACGGACTTGTGTCATTGGTGGTAAACATACCGTTCTGGGATAAGATATCGGATTTCCTGTCCTGGCTGATAATGTACGGTGTGGCAGTTCTGGTGCTGTCCATGATGTTCAAGTTCATACCATCCGCCAATGTAAAGTACAGGGAGGCTTTGCGTTCAGCCCTGATAACTGCAATTTTCTTTTGCGTTTTCCAGCTCATATATGTCACCGCACAGATAGCATTCAACCGCTGGAACTCTGTGTTCGGCGCAGTGGCGGCAATACCTTTCCTGATGGTTTGGCTGAACGTATCGTGGCAGATAGTGCTTTACGGCGCAGAACTCACGTACTCGTTCCAGCACGTTGACGATTATATAGAGACCGAGCCGAATGGAGAGTTGTCTGCAGATTGACGGCCTTGTAAAATCATACGGGGATCTGGTGCTTATGGACGGTTTCACCATGAGCATATCGATGGGCGAGAAGATCGGACTCATTGCCAGAAACGGTATGGGCAAGAGTACGCTCCTCGATATCATAGCCGGCAGGGAGGATTATAATTCCGGGAACATAACATTCCGTCGCGACCTCAGGGTCTCGTATCTTGAACAGAGCCCGAAATGGCCGGACGGGACAAAGGTGATAGATGCCTGTGGAGGCCGTGCCGATGAGGTAGCGGCACGCGAGATGCTGACCAGACTTGGCGTGAATGAGCATTACACGGTTGTCGATAATATGTCCGGCGGACAGCTGAAACGTGTCGCAATAGCCGGGGCGTTGCTCGCTAATCCCGATTTCCTGATACTTGACGAGCCTACCAACCATCTTGACGTGGAGGTTACGGAATGGCTTGAGGACTATCTTTCCGCCAGCCGCCTGACACTTCTGCTTGTCACTCACGACAGGTATCTTCTGGATAGGGTATGCACCCGCATCGTGGAGCTGGAGGACAGACGCGCATATTCACATACAGGCAATTACAGCTATTATCTGGAGAAGCGTCAGGAACGTCTTGACGCGGAGCGCGCACAGCGTGAGAGCGATGAGAACCTTTATCGGCGTGAACTGGACTGGATGCGCCGTATGCCGTGCGCCCGGGGAACCAAGGCGCGCTACCGCAAGGAGGCGTTCGGTGAATTGGAGGAACGTCTGAAATTCCGTCGCGCCGAGCTTCAGGTGAATCTCGATGTGAAGGCATCGTACATCGGCAACAAGATATTTGAGATGCACCATCTGTGCAAACGCTTTGGCGACAAGGTGATACTGGACGATTTCAATTATATCTTCGCCAGATACGAGAAGCTTGGCATAGTGGGCGACAACGGAGTGGGCAAATCCACGTTTCTGAAAATGCTTACCGGGCAGGAACTGCCTGACAGTGGCGTGATAGAGCGCGGCTCCACACTGCGTATCGGATATTACAGCCAGCAGGGTATGGAGTTCAATCCCGGAGATAAGGTCATCGATGCCGTCACCGCCATAGCCGACCATATCGGGCTGGATGACGGACGCAGGATGTCGGCATCGCAATTCCTCCAGAAATTCCTGTTTTCGCCAAAGACGCAGTATGGCTATATCAGTAAGCTGAGCGGAGGAGAACGCCGCCGTCTCTACCTGTGTACTATACTGATGCAGAGTCCGAATTTCCTGATACTTGACGAGCCTACCAACGATTTGGACATAGCCACGCTGCAGGTGCTGGAAGAGTATATTGCAGGCTTCAAGGGCTGTGTGGTGGCCGTATCGCACGACCGCTGCTTTATGGACAGGATTGCGGGACATCTGTTCGTATTCGAGGGTGACGGCAGGATAACGGATTTCCCGTCATCGTACAGCGACTGGATAGAGTGGAAGACACTGAAGGAGGCAGAGGAGAAGGCATCGTCCCAGACTGATGATCGCAGTGCCTCATCACGTCCGCGCAATTCAGAGCGTGCCGATGCAGGCCGCAAGCTCACTTTCAGGGAAAAACGCGAGATGGAGCAGATTGAGGCCGAACTGGAGAGTCTGGAGGCGGAGAAATCGCAGCTTGAGGATGAACTGAACAGCGGCTCCCTGGACTATGCGGCATTGCAGTCCAAATCCGCACGTATAGGCGAGATAATACCGCGTATCGATGAGATAACGCTCCGCTGGCTTGAACTAAGCGAAAAATCCTGAATTACATTATGTGTCCGCCCAGCAGACGGTAGTCATTGAAGAAGCCGGGGTATGACTTGCCTACGCATCCGGCATCCTGCAGGTGAGTCACACCATCGCATACCGATGCGAGTATGGCGGCTGCCATTGCAATGCGGTGGTCGTGGGCGGAATCTGCCGTGCAGGCTACAGGATGTCCGCCACTTACGGTAAGTTCATTGTCGCCCGCCTCACTGGAAATGCCGAACGCTCTCAACATTGACTGTATTGAGCTGATGCGGTCACTCTCCTTGAAGCGTAGTCTTCCGACATTATGGAATGTAGTCCTGCCATCGGCGCAGGCGGCCGCCACGGACAATGCCGGAACCAGATCCGGTATGTCGGAACAGTCAATGTCTATGCCGTGCAGCCTTGACGGATAGGCGGTTACACAGTGCTGTCCATTTCGGATTTCCGCTCCCATTTCCTGAAGGATGCCGCTGACTGCGCTGTCCCCCTGCAAGGTCTTGTCCGGGTCAAGTCCGTCACATCTGACCGGTTCTTGTCCGATGGCTCCTGCCGTGAGCCAGAAGGCCGCTGCAGACCAGTCGCCTTCCACTGCGCAGCGTCGGAATGCACTGTATGTCTGTCTGCCTTTGACATGATATTCATTGCCGATACAGTCAACCTCTATCCTGGAATGCAGAAGCGTGTTGATTGTCATATTGACATATGGACTGCTCTTGAGCCCGCCCTCAAGTATTATCGTGCTGTCCGTGTCTGCCAACGGGAGTGCGAACAGAAGTCCTGAGACGAACTGTGAGGATATTCCTGCGTCAATTCTGTACTCTCCGCCGTTGAGTCTGCCGTGACAGACCAACGGCATATTCCCGGGTGCTGTCATCTGTATGCCGTGTGCCGTCATAGCATCGTGCAATGGCGACAGCGGACGCTGGAACAGCTTTCCCTGACCGGTAAATGATGCGTCCGCACCGAGTACGGCGGCTACAGGAAGCAGAAAGCGCAGGGTCGAACCGCTCTCTCCACATTCCAGCGTGACACCCTTCTGTACCTGCCCAACCGGCCAGATACGGAACTCATTGTCAGAATATTTGATGGAAGCTCCCAGTCCGCGCAGACAATCTGTCGTGATTCCGACATCGTCCGGGAATTCTCCGCATATGAAGTTTGAAGGCGCGTCTGCAAGTGAGGCGCATATAAGAAGCCTGTGAGCCATTGACTTTGACGGCGGTGCCGTTACGCTGCCGGACAGTCTTCCGCTTAAATCCAGTGTCATCGTTCTGTCGTTGAGAGAAGTTCCTTGAATACGGCTGTGCTGACATTGTACAGTCCGCACTTGCCTATGTGTTCCGGCAATACCAGAGTGATGCTGTCCGCATTGCGTTTCTTGTCGGCAAGAGCCGCGTTCAGAATATCATCCGCAGGGTAGGGGCACTCTGTGCTGAAACCGAATGCGGTGAGCTTGCTGCAGATGGCATCCGTGCAGTCCTCCAGTCCGTATGCTGCTCCTATCCTTGCTATGCGCAACATTCCCATAGCTACGGCTTCACCGTGCGTAATGCTGTAATCGCTCAGCCTTTCAATGGCGTGCCCTACGGTATGTCCCAGATTGAGCAGTGCCCGGATGCCTTTATCGCGTTCGTCGGCCTCGACTATATCCCGCTTGAAGCGTACCGAAGCCGATACGGTTCTGACAATATCCGATTCGAACGTGAGTCCGTCAAAGAACTCCCTATCGAACAGGATTCCGTATTTTATCACCTCCGCGTAGCCGTCACGCAGTATGTCGTGGGGCAGTGTAGCGAGAGTGTCAGTGTCGCACCACACCAGCGACGGCTGATGGAATGCACCTATCAGATTCTTGCCCTGCGGTATGTCTATTGCGGTTTTCCCGCCTACTGAACTGTCTGCCATAGCAAGCAGGGTGGTGGGTACCTGAATGAAACCGATCCCACGCATATACAGTGCTGCGGCCAGTCCTCCGATGTCGCCTGTCACGCCCCCTCCAAGAGCTATTACGGCATCGGCCCTGCCTGTTCCGCATTCAGCCATACTGCTGATGAAACCACACAGCGTATCTATTCTCTTGCTCTGCTCTCCGTGCGGAAAAACATATTTGTGACACTTCAATCCAGCCTGGGCGAGTGATTCAATAACTGTTCCTGCATACAGTCTATCGACATTATCATCTGTCAGAATGACAATGTGCGGATAGTTCAGACAGGCTTTTATAGCCGGGCCAATCTCCTTGAGAATCCCTTTGCCGATAACGGCATCGTAAGGGCGCGATGCCTTTATGTGGATGGTCTCTCTCATTCCGGGATATTGTATGTCCAGCAACGGCGGCGACGGTGAATGATGTGCTCCCAATGCTTCCATACATTCTGTATCTTGATATTGTCCTCCTGCATAGGCCCTGTCTGGAAGTCTGCGCAGTTGTGACGTATTGCCCTGCGCATTCCCTCACCGAGAATCAGGGATTCAATGCCCTTGAGATGGTCTTCAGGACGCACGGCTATCATATACATATCCAGATGCGTATGATCGCGCAAGTCCTCAAACAGACGTATCAGGGTGAGCGGGCCTATGCGGCCGTGTCCCCTGCGTATGGCGTTGCTGATGGATGGTGCCATAAATCCGAAAGCCACCACCTTGTCCTCCGGATTGGTGACGATGAGGCAGTATTCCGGATTGCCTACCAGCATCACGAGCTTGGTGTAGTTCGCAATCTGCTTGTCCGACAGCGGCACTATTCCGTGCAGTTTCTCAAACGCAGTGTTGATAATGCGCATGGCCTCGTTGATGTACGGCTTGACCTCGCTCATTGACTTGAACTCCTTCAGCCTGTATCCGTAGCGTTCCTGACACAGTGCGCCCATTCTGGCTACACGTTCAGGGACCTCCTTGCCGCAGAAAATCTTGCGTTCCACCCAGTCCCATTTCTTCTCCAGACCGAGCCTTTCCATATGCTCCTTGTAGTATGGATAGTTGTAGATGGTGATGTACATATCCATCTGCTCAAAGCCGTCAATCAGCATTCCCTGCTGGTCCAGATTGGAGAAGCCTAACGGCCCGCGAAGTTCGGTCATTCCGAGCTCACGCGCCCAGGCCACAGCCGTGTCGAACAGTGCCTTCGACACCTCGTAGTCATCCACGAAATCATAGCGCGTGAATCTCAGCTGACGGGCGTTCTCCTTCACGTTGGCAGCCTTGTTCAGTATTGCTCCGATACGGCCGACAACCTTCCCGTTGCGTTCTGCTATCCACAGTCGGCACTCCGAGTAGGCGAATGCAGGGTTGTGGTCGGGATTGAACGTGTCCATCTCATCGGCAATGAAGTTGGGAACGAAATACTCGCTGTCCCTGTACAGGTCAATCGGGAACTTGAAGAACCGTTTCCTGTCCTTTCTGTCTGATACTTCTCTGATTTCAACCATATTATCTCAATGCCGGGTTCTTAAGCTGGAACTCCTGTGCAATGCTTGGCTTGCGCAGATTCATCTCCACGCTCTCCAGCAGCATCTTGTCCGGTGCTATCATTGTCGGGAAATTCTCAGGATCCATCGGATAGCTCTGGATTGACTCCTCCTTCGATGCCGCGATGACGTGCATCAGCTCACGGCGTTCAAAACTCGGCGTGTCGGAGTGGATTACCGTCTCCTGGCCGGTCTTCACGTCGATGCGTGTCAGGATGTAGCAGTTGTAGCTGATGTTCTGCAGCATATACGTGTGGTCGAGTCCTGCCTTCTTGGCTTCGGCAATGAGCTTTGCCTTCATCTTCGATTCAGGAATAGGGTTCTTGCAGGTGACGTGCATAATGCTCATTCTTGTGTTTGCCCCGTAATCTGAAATCAAGGTGTGTCCTGTAGGCCTGGTAGCTCCGACTCCGGGCTTGCGTCCGCAGAGCAGCTGCTTCAGGATTCCGTCTTCAACGAGAACAAAGTCCTTCTCAGGTGTGACACCGTCATAGTCGTACTGATAGCTGCCGCCCAGTTTCTCCCCGTTGTATTCCTCCTTGTCAGAGTACAGGTGTATGCCGAGCTTGGAGTCGAGGAAACGCTTGCCGAGCAGCAGGCTTCCGTTGACATTGTCCTGTTGCATGGATGCTCCGTATCTGGCGGCGGTCATATTCCAGGTTGTCGTGGCGATGCCGTAGTTCTGTACAATGGTGTTGAACGAGTATGATACGGCCTGCCTGCCCAACAGGATAGGACCGATGTAGAATTCATCGGTCGTCTCAGCCTCGCTCTTGCAGACCATAGCGTCCGCGAACTCCCTGATTCCGGCATCCAGCACGTCTGTGTCATAATCGTTGCAGTCGAACGGAATGGAGTAGGTCTCATTGATTTCCGCTCCTGTCTTTGTCCTTACCGATGCCAGTGTGCTGAGGCTTACAGATATGTATGGAATCCTCATCCTGAGTCCTTCGGAGTTCAGGCGGTACGCATCGGTATAACTGATGCTGATGGTGACGCTGGTGTTGTACAGGGTAGGATAGTCCAGATAGATTGCTGACAGTTTCTGTGCCAGTTCCTCAATCTCGCTGCGGTTGATTTCATTTCCCATTACTGACGGTGAGATGTACTCTCCACCCGGAAGCGACACGAACTCTGCAAGCGATGCTTCCTTTTCAGGTTTAGGATTGGTCTTCAAGGTATTTTCCTTGAAGCTGCACAGGCGTATATCATTCTTGTACAGCAGGTCACCCAGATACCAGAACGAACGGCGGATGCCATCGTAATCGACTTCGTTTCCCATTGTGATACCTGCCGGTGATGCATCATTGGTAAGCAGGCTGTCACCCAGTTGCAATGATATGTAACCGGTGAGATTGCACGGAGTGAAGTTGCTCGTGGCCAGTCCGCCGAGTGTAGTGCGCACGTAGAGCGATTTTGACATGTCAGTGCGGAAATCGGCATAGAACGGCGGCTCCTGACCGTCCATACGCAAATCGTTCACAGTGCGGTCCATCTCGTCCTTCATTGCGCGGAATATCACTTCGCTGTCATCACCCTTGACATCCTGGCTTGCGGGTCTTTCCAATACCTGCGGAAGCTCATAGCCCGTCTCTGAACGCTGTGTCTCGACTTTGGAGATGAAGATTGACGGGGATATTGCCGTGACGGGAACCCATCCCGACTCGGCTCCGCACTGCCCTGTGAATACAACCGGTGTCGGACCTCCTGCCACGATGCCTGAGAACATTGCGAGAGGAGTACCGATTAGTGTGACACCTCTGACAAGCTGGTCAGGACGGCCGTCAACATATACGCGATACACCTCTATGGGATCCACACCGAATGAGTTGATAGAACCTCCAT
>JAKSIX010000037.1 GCA_024398595.1 Bacteroidaceae bacterium
GTCGAGAGACAGCAGATTTACAGTCTGCCCCATTTGGCCACTCTGGAATTCACCCTTTACCAGTATTTCAAATACTTATGAGCCGCTAGTCGGAATCGAACCAACAACCTACGCATTACAAGTGCGTTGCTCTACCATTGAGCCATAGCGGCATAAAAGCAGTATCCGCATCCCGTTAGAGCGGAGCGGGTGCAAAGATACTGCTATTTTTTATTCACACAAAAAATTTCGATTATTTTTATTTCTCACGCTGTTTTTCCTTCGTTTTTTGCAATTGTCTCTCCAATGCCTCCACGCAGTCATCGACTGCCTGTTCAAATGTATCACATGTTTTTTCAGCATATACCTCCCCTCCTTGAATGGTCACGGAAATTCTGGCCTGCTTGTTCAGTGATACCTCCGGCTTTACTACCTCCAGCACTACATCAACTTTGCTGATAGCATCGTGTACACGATCCATCTTCAGGCATTTTTTCTCAATGAATGATCTCAACTGTTCTGTAGCATTAAAATGCAACGCTTGAATCCTTATTTCCATAATATATATTTAAACTTCAGGCTCTCGGGTGGGCCTGTTTGTATATTTTCTTCAATTCTTCGGATGTGGTATGGGTATATATCTCTGTCGTGGAAAGGCTCTCGTGCCCAAGCAGTTCCTTAACCACTCCAAGCTCGGCATCGTGATTGAGCATAGCTGTAGCAAACGTGTGCCGGAGGACGTGGGGGCTGCGCTTATCTATCGATGACACTCTCCCCAGCAAATCGTGTACAATACGATACACCTGATGACGCGGAATCCTGTCACCTTTCGCATTCACGAACAGGGCACCTGAAGATAATGACGGCAGCCTGTCCCTGACAGCCTTATAATCGGACAGAATCACAGCAAGGTCACTGCCGAACGGTATTATCCTCTGCTTGTTCCGCTTTCCGGTTACCTTGATGGTATTCATATCAAGGCTCACATCGCTTTCATCAATGCCGATAAGTTCCGCCAGTCGGATACCCGTTTCATAGAATGTCGCCACTACAGCTTTCTTCAGCATACCTTCAAACCCGTCCCCCATATCAGTATCGTCAAGCAACAGATCCATATCACCTTCCCTCACGAATTGCGGTAGCGGTTTTTTCCCTTTCGGCCCCTTTATTCCGGTAAGCGGAGAGGATGCGGCAATATTTCCGGCACGCAGGAATCTGTAAAACGAACGGAGAGCACTCAGCCTACGATTGACCGTGGCAGGACGGCAATCATTTTCCATCATTTCCGCAACCCAGGCCCGTACCGCTCTCTGACTTACTGACAAAAAATCCAAAGTCCGGTCTGTCCTGTCAAGGAACGAGCTGAACAGTTCCAGATCAATACGATAACTCTGTACTGTCCTGTCTGAATAATTCCGCTCCAATTTGAGATAATCACAGAAGCGGTCTATATATGAATCCGTAGCACCCACCTTTGAACAAAAAATTCGTTGCCGAAATGATTCGGCAACGAATATATTCAAGATTTCCGGTAAAAACAATACCCGGGATTAATATTTTAATCTTCTGCCTGCTGCAATTTCTGTACGTAAATGGCATGCTCCATGCGAAGACGCTTGAGCTCTGAAGGTTTGTCAAACTGCTGGCGGCGTCTCAACTCTTTGATAACGCCAGTCTTCTCATACTTTCTCTTGAACTTTTTCAGGGCGCGTTCAATATTCTCACCCTCCTTTACCGGAACTACAATCATTTTTGATATTTATTTTTTATTAAAACTTTCTGTCGGCTTTTAGCGGCGCAAAATTAGACAAAAAAAACTCCGATGCAAAAGTTTCTGGCAAAAATTATCAAAATCAGTCACGGAGCACCAGTTCTATGAAAGTATAGCGGTTTTCACCGAACATCAGCTCATCCTGATAGCCCTGATCGTTCTTCTTTTCCTTGTCACCGTCCAGAAGCGGCATCTGCTTGTTGAAGTCCCTCAACCTGAGAATGCTCTTTGAAATCCTGATGGACTTGATTTTTGACACCGTAATTGTTCCAGGAAGCTCGTACTGGCCCTTATGCAGCCACTCCTTTGAATTGTGGACATAATAGTAAACCGAAGTACCCTTGTACTCATTGCCATCGGTTGACATCTTGCCGTTGATTCTAAGGATGTAGCCCACCAGATCGGTGTTATACAAATCCAATTCCTCTGCTGTAAGCTGCTCCGGAAATGTTATCGTGGTATATGCACCCTCTTCGGAAAGAACCGCATTGTCACCCTCAGGAATGATAAGTCCCTTCGGCTTCTTGGCTGCATCTGCATCTGATACCAGACCCTGAACCATTAAAAGACCCGCTGTCAGCAACATGCCTACTGACAAAATAGATTTAATCTGCTTCATAATATTTTCTTTTTTAATTAGTTAATAATCAAATCAAGTGTTTAACACAATGTAAAAATATACACGTCTGATGTGAATTCCAATTTATACATACATTTTAACTAATTTTAGCATTCTGCTTGGAAAAAACAATTGTGCTGCAATGCCTCCGGGAAATATGGAACATTCCCTATGACATTGCAGCACAGAAACTGTCTGTATTATAATTCTACAATCAGAGATTCTTGTTCAGAGTCTTCCACTTGTCTACTGCTGGGATGATACCGAGCTCAACAAGCTCATCGCGCATCTTGCAGAGGTGTGCGTATGATGCATTCAGAGCAGCCATTTCCTCAGCAGTACCCTTAGGAGCCTTGAAGCTTACGCCGTTGGCATCGATTGTGGTAGGCATTGCCATCATCACATTCTTGTAGCCGCACTTGTCGCAGTTTACGTAGCAGCCTGCAGGAAGCTTGAACTTCTCACCGCCCATAGCACCCTCAATCATTTTGACAGCCTGGTATGCCGGACTCTGGAATGAACTGCGTCCACGGAGCTTTATAATGTTGGAACCTCCCTGTATGGTATTCTGCTTGATGGTCTCGAACTTCTTGGCAGAAAGCTTCATTTCTGACAGAGGTTTGCCGTCAATCTTCACCTTCGATGCGAATACAGCCATCTGCTCACCGTGACCACCGTATGTGTGTGCGCCGGTAACCTTATCCTGCTGTACGCCGAACTCCTGTGCAAGAGCCTCCTGCAGACGGGTTGAATCAAGGGCTGCAAGTGATGTAAGCTGGTTTGGTTTCAGACCTGAGTGAATCAGAGCCGTCAGAGCCGTGACATCAGCCGGGTTGAAGATAACCACCACGTGCTTTACATCCGGGCAATACTTTTTGATCTTGTCACCGAAGTCAGCCGCAATCTGGCAGTTGCCCTTCAGCAAATCCTCACGGGTCATGCCCTCCTTACGTGGAGCACCGCCTGAGGAGATAATGTACTTGGCACCCTTGAAGGCGACCTTGGGATCAACAGTCCAGGTAATGTTAGCACCCGGGAATGCGCAATGATACATTTCCTCTGCGACACCGTGAACACCAGGCTCATAGATATCATAGAGACACACGTTTGGTGTAAGGTGCAGCATCATAGCGGTCTGTACCATGTTGGAACCGATCATGCCACCGGCACCGACAATAAGCAGTTTCTCATCTGTCAAGAACTTCATATCTGTCTATTTTTTAAGTTGTTAAAATATTCTTTGCGCAAATATAGCCAATTATAGGATTGGATATACTCCGTATATATTATTTGTCGTCTTCCTTGTACCACGATGCATACATATGGTAATCGCGGGCAATACGCTGGTTAATCTCCGCGCTCTGTTCCGGATTGACATTCTTGATGTACTTGGCGGGAACCCCTGCCCACATCTCACCCGGACCGATAACCGTCTTGCCGGTAACAACAGAGCCCGCCGCCACAATAGCGCCCTCACCTACTACCGCATGATCCAGCACGACCGAGCCCATCCCTATCAGGGCATTGTCCTTAATTGTAGCACCGTGAATGGTGACATTATGACCCACCGACACATTACTGCCGATGAATGTCTGCGACCTCTGGTACAATGTGTGAACGACTGCACCATCCTGAATGTTGGTTCCGTTGCCTATACGGATGGAATTCACATCACCACGGAGCACTGCGCCATACCAGATACTGCATCCGTCACCAATCTCCACATCGCCTATCACCGCCGCATTGTCTGCAAGGAAGCAGTCGTCACCGATTTTCGGGGTAAATCCCCGTACTGATTTTATAATAGCCATTTCTGAAAAAATTACGATAATACCTCCAATGCACGACGGGCACGACGCAGGGTTTCCTCCTTGCCGATGAACTCTGTGATTGCGAAAATCTGAGGACCCATGGCGGCACCGACCAATGTCACACGGAAAGCGTTCATTACCTTGCCTACAGGATATTCCTTCGATGCAATCCAGTCCATAACCTTTGGCTCAAGTGTCTCCGCATTGAAATCGTCCTGTGTCTCAAGGAAACCGCACAGCTCCGCAGTGGTCTTCGGAGCATCCTCCTTCCACCATTTCTTCAGCGATTTGTCATCGTACCCGTCAGGAGCCCTGAACAGATAATATGAATTGTCCCACAATTCGTGTATGAAATTCACGCGGCTCTTCACGAGAGACACGGCCTTTTCAATGCGTTCAGGAGTTTCTGTCACGCCATTCCGCTCCAGTACAGGGCGGAACAGTTCCGCAACTTCGCTGTCATCCTTGCGCAGTATATACTCGTGGTTGAACCAGGAGAGTTTCTGATAATTGAAGCGTGCCCCCGCTTTGCTGCACTTCTCCAGATTGAAGAGCGACACCATCCGGTCAAGTGACATTATCTCAGTGTCATCGCCCGGATTCCAGCCCAGCAGAGCCAGGAAATTCAGCACTGCATCGGGCAGATAATCCTTCTCACGATAACCTGACGAAACCTCGCCAGTCTTGGGGTCGTGCCACTCAAGTGGAAATACCGGGAATCCGAGACGGTCACCATCCCGCTTGCTCAGTTTGCCGTTACCCTCAGGCTTCAGCAGCAGAGGCAGATGCGCAAACCTCGGCATAGTGTCCTGCCAGCCGAATGCCTCGTACAGAAGCACGTGCAATGGTGCAGACGGCAGCCACTCCTCACCACGGATAACGTGGGTAACCTCCATAAGGTGATCATCCACAATATTCGCAAGATGATACGTCGGCAGTTCATCCGCTGACTTGAACAGCACCTTGTCATCCAGAATCGATGAATTGATTACCACACGGCCTCTTATCAGGTCATCTACAACGACTTCACGACCCGGCTCTATCAGGAAGCGTACTACATATTGGATACCGCCGCCAATCAGTGCCCTGACCTCATCGGCCGGCATTGTGAGCGAATTGCGCATTGACAAACGCGTTGTGGCATCATACTGGAAATTAGGTATTTCAGCACGTCTCTTCTCAAGTTCATCGGGAGTATCGAACGCGATATATGCCTTGCCTGCATCCAGCAGGGCATCAACATGCCTGCGATAGATTTCCCTACGTTCCGACTGACGGTAAGGGCCGTACTTGCCCCCGAAGGATACGCCCTCGTCAAAAGTTATACCCAACCAGCGGAATGCCTCTATAATATAGTCCTCCGCCCCAGGTACGAACCTGTTGGTGTCAGTATCCTCTATTCTGAAGATGAAATCCCCATCATGCTGACGGGCAAAAAGATAATTGTACAATGCTGTACGCACCCCTCCTATGTGGAGAGGACCTGTGGGACTCGGCGCGAAACGCACCCTGACCCGTCTTTCTTTCGCAACAGTATCTGACATATCCTGCTCTGATAAAATATTGAAATGCAAATGTAGTTATTTTTAGTTACTACTTAGTAACTTTAACGCCGTAAAACCCAGTCTTATGAAAGCTATGGAAAAAAGGATAGTCAGCAGCAGGACATTGGTTGTCATTCTGGCAACAGTATCAGTTCTATTGACAGTATTCACCATCTCGCCGGACAATTCATCACAATACGAATACATTGAAGGCCAGCCCTGGATGTATGGAGAGCTGATAGCTCCTTTCAATTTCTCAATAGAAAAAAGCGAAGCGCAGCTGGCAAATGAGTCAGACAGCCTGAAAAAGAATTTCATCCCGTATTTTTCATTAAGCGGTGAAAAGTTCGAAGCTGCGGTTGAGGGACTTGACAAATTATACAAAGACACTCTGCACGGCATAATATCCGTACAGACATTCAACAATCTGAAACAGGGTCTCACAGAGATATACACGGAAGGAATAATAAACACCGTAGGGGAAGACATACTGAACAATACAGATGTCAGGTACATCAGGAGTTATTCCGGCAATACCTCAAAACTGTATAACAAGGAAAATCTCTACACATTCAGGACAGCATACAGCCACCTGATAAATGTGGGTATGACCGACCGCGAGCGCAGCATACTGGCCACATTCCATCTGGAGGATCTTATAACACCAAACCTGCTGTACGATATGACGCGCTCCGATTCTGAACTTCACGAACAGGAGAACCAGATATCGAAATACAACGGTATGGTTATGCAGAATCAGAAAATAATAGACCGCGGAGAAATAATAGACAGCGAAAAATTCATGATTATCCATTCGTATATGGATATGCAGACACGTAACACAAAATCCAGGCAATTCAAACTGATGTCATGGGGCGGTCACCTTATTTATGTGAGCGTGCTGTTCTTTCTACTTGCTCTCTATCTGTTCCAATACAGAAGGGATATTGTAGATAATTCCCGTTCAGTCATATTCCTTTTCTCAGCCATAACAATATTCACAGTTGCCACAAACATCTTCATACAGTACAGCGGTCTGAGCAAATTCATAATTCCGTGTACTATGCTGGCACTTATGCTGCGAATATTTCTGGATTCACGTACCGCATTCCTTGGATATATCACATATCTCCTGTCCTGCTCTCTCGGGGTACTGATTCCATACGATTTCATATTTCTGCAGATAGCGGCAGGATTGGCAGCCATATTCAGATTGCACGAACTGACACAGCGCTCACAGATTTTCAAGACAGTGTTCATCGTAATGGTCACATACTTTGTCTTATGGTTCGCCACACAGATGATTCAGCTTGAAGACATCAGAAACCTCTCCTGGCTCATACTCGTATATCTGGCCATCAACTGTATCATATTGCTGCTGACCTACCCGCTGATACTGGCGGTAGAGAAAATCTTCGGATTCACGTCAAATGTCACGCTCATTGAACTGTCCAACATCAACAACGACATATTGAAGGAACTGGCTGAGACTGCCCCGGGTACTTTCCAGCATTCAATGCAGGTATCGACACTTGCCGCCGAGGCGGCCCGCGCCGTAAAAGCATCCAGCCAGCTTGTCAGGACAGCAGCCCTATACCATGACATAGGCAAGATGATAAATCCGCCTTTCTTCACCGAGAATCAGAAAAATGTGAACCCGCACGACAGCCTTACCTGTCAGGAAAGTGCCCGGATTATCACCGGACACGTCACGGAAGGTATGAAAATAGCCGAGAAGCATCATCTGCCGGACTCCATAAAGCACTTCATCCGCACCCATCACGGTACAGGTATGGCCAAATACTTTTACATAAAGTATGTGAATGAGCATCCGGACGAGAAGATTGATGAGACACCATTCAGATACACAGGTTCCAATCCTGACAGCAAGGAGACTGCCATACTTATGATGGCGGATGCCGTTGAGGCCAGTTCAAGAAGTCTTCCCGAATATACGGAGGAACTTATAAGCAATCTTGTGGATAAGATTGTAGACAATCAGGTAAAAGACGGCTACTTCAACAACTGTCCGATAACAATGCAGGAAATCAGGAAGATTAAGGATGTGTTCAAGGAAGAGCTGAAGACTATGTATCACACACGTATCAGCTATCCCACTCCCAACAGATAATAACCCACTGCAATGAGACGTTTGCCACTTTTAACAGCCATTTTTCTGATCTGTTCCAGCGTACAGGCACAGAACGCCTCCCAAGAACTGATGGAATATGTCCGGAACATACATCAGTTCAACCGGATTTTTCCGCAGGAGAAGGTCTATGTCCAGTTTGACAACACATCATATTACACAGGCGAGACAATATGGTTCAAGGCATTCGTCGTAGAAGCCTCAACTCTTCACCGCAGCCAGAGCGGCGTACTCTATGTGGAGCTGGTATCACCTACCGGCGTGGTACTCAAGCAACAGAAACTCAAGATTGTGGCGGGACAGGCCGACGGTTCATTTCCATTGTATGACGGTTCCACATCGTATGCACGTGACCTGCGCGGAGTCCTGAGCTACCCGAGCGGTTTCTATGAGATACGGGCATATACCACAAATATGCAGAATTTCTCGGAAAATGCCATTTTCTCACGTGTACTGCCTGTATTTGAGAAGCCCACGGCCGATGGCAATTTCTACGGAGAGGCACCGATAATAAAGGAGCATTACAACAAGGATGTGAATATTGAGCAGTTCCGTCCTAAGACGGACTATCCGGGCAATGCCATAAACGTCACATTCTATCCCGAGGGCGGCAACATCATAAGCGGGATTCCCAACAGGGTTGCATTTAAAGTGACGGACAGGAATGGAATGGGAGTTGAGGCAGAAGGTATGCTGAACGACACAATTCCCATCAGGACATTTCACGATGGTATGGGAAGCTTTGTATTCACCCCGCTCCGGTCTGTGAACAGGGCGACTCTGACATCCGATGGGAAATCCCATACATTTGCTCTTCCAAGCATCTCGGAATATGGATATGCAGTCATTGCCGATATGGTGGATGACACGCTCACAGTATCGGTAAACGGCAGCGGAATGATGCAGGATGATACGTTGGGACTCACATTGACCTGCCGTGGCGAACTGATGACATTCGAGAATGTGCCGTTGTGTAACGGGAAGGCCAAGGTAATCGCCGACTGTGACAACATTCCGGAAGGTGTCTGCCAGATAACGCTGTTTGACAGATATGGAAATATCTTTGCAAGGCGCAGCGTATATCATAAATCGGATGTCAGGTCACCGGACCTTACATTCACAGTCAGTGAGACAAGTCCCGCGCCATTCTCTCCCGTTCAGATAAAATTCAGACTGACTGACGGCAACGGCAACGCGCTGCGTGACCGTTTCTGCCTGTCCGTTCGCGACAAGGCCTGTCCGGGCACAGCCATACACGATGACCTTAGGACGGCACTGCTGCTGTCATCCGACCTGAAAGGATACATATACAATCCTGAATATTATTTCGAACAGGCCGACTATGACCACGACAAGGCACTTGACCTGCTGATGCTGGTACAGGGATGGGAACGCTACGACTGGGAGACAATGGCCGGCATTAAGCCATACAGGGAGATACACCGGCTGGAGGACAGTCTGTCTGTCAACGGCTGGATAGAATCGCCCTGGTCACGCAAACCTATGGACAGCATCGTGGTTACAGCCGCAGTTGCCACAATGGACAGGAAGATGATAGAGAGATTCCGCTACACGACAGGTCCCGACGGATATTTCGGCTTCAATCTGTCTGACTTCTACGATGCCGCCAGACTGACCATATCGGCATGGCCAAAGCGCAAACGCATAATCGGCACATCGGCCCGTATCCGCTTCGAGAGGTCCATGAAACCGTCCATCCGCGCATATTCTCCCATAGAGACACTGCTGGCCGATGCTTCCGGCAGGATAGCATCGAAAAAGAAAAAAGATGAGACTACGCTTGATACTGAACAGGATAATTTCCCGACGGTAGTTCAGATAAATGACGGAATCCTATTGCCGGAAGTTGATATAAAGGAGAAGAGAATGTATATTGACTACTTCACATTCAAGGCCTTCAACGTACATCAGGATACAGAACTGGAACTGGACCTCGGTGAATACTCGTCAAACGTTGCGAATTATCTGTTGGAAAAGGGATATGCGGTCAATTTCGATCTGGAAGGCAATATTGAAGACATCAACGGACACACACCTTTCTTTTACGTACACGAGACAGAAAGAGTTGTCGTAAAGGGACTTTTTGAATCACCCGGACTGATAGACACCAAGGATATCAGGAGCATTATGGTATTTGACGATGTAATGTACGAGACCGATGCGATGAAACTGTCACCTCTGCTTCAGACTTACCGCAGGAAACACGGAGATTACGACACACCGGAAACTATGCTTCAGAAAGAGCACAACCGCGTGATTATGGTAGATATCCTGCTGAAGGAAGAGCCACAGAGAGCGACACGGCGCGAGCTGAAGAACATCAACTCACGTGTCACCACAGTTGACGGATTCTCCTCTCCATACGAATTCTATAATCCGCAATACACGGAAGCGCCTGTCTTCGGCGATGTGGATTACCGCCGCACACTGTATTGGAATCCCAACGTAATCACAGATGCCAACGGCACGGCCGAAGTGAGTTTCTACAATAACTCCTATTCAACAGGATTCTGTATAAGCGGAGCCGGTATGACTGCGTCCGGTATCCCATACACACTTGACTCGGTGTTCTGATTACATCGGATCAACATCATAATGGACGGAGACCTTACTGTAATGCGATTCCAGTTCGCGCCTCAGCAATATAAGCCTTTCCCGGACAGGACGCAATGAGGACTCAGTCTCTATCTTCAGCATAAGCCTGCGGATATACTGCATCTGTACTTTGGTGACAGGGGGAGCATCAGGTCCGAGTACCCTATCCGGAAAAATCATATTCATCTGATTACCCATCCATCCCGCAGCCTCATCCAAAATGGTGTTGTCGGTACTTTTAAGACAGACAGATACGATTCTGTAAAAAGGAGGATAATGGAACAGACGCCGCTCCTCTATTTCATTCTGATAAAACTGACTGTACTGACCACCTGTGACTATGGAATAGAACTCATCGTCTGCCCGTCCGGTCTGCACTACCACGTGTCCCCTGCCATACTTTCTGCCGGCACGGCCTGACACCTGCTGCATCATCTGAAAGGCACGTTCTGCGGAACGGAAGTCCGGATTGCCGGTCATACTGTCAGCATTGAGTATTCCTACTACGCTGACCCGCTCGAAATCAAGTCCTTTCGATACCATCTGAGTACCTATCAGGACATTGGTCACCCCATCCTGAAAATCCTGCAGTACCTGCTCGTACGCGCCTGTCGAAGATACAGTATCCATATCCAGACGTCCTGTTATGGCATTGGGAAACAGACTATGAACCTCTTCTTCCACCTTCTCTGTACCATAGCCATAGAATCCGAAAGAACCGGCACCGCATTCCGGACATACCTCGGGCATACCGTACGTCTTGCCGCAATAATGACACGAGAGACGACTGAGTCCTTTATGCCAGGTCAGATTGACATCGCAACTGTCACATTTAGGAGCCCATCCACACGCCTGACAATGCACCACAGGCGCAAAGCCACGTCTGTTCCTGAACAATATGACCTGATTACCACCGTTCAAAGCATCCCTCATATAATTTTCCAGCAATGGAGACAGGATTCCCGTCATCCGTTTCTTCCTGCGCAGTTCATATACATCCACCACATCCACGGCCGGTAATGGTATATCCATAAAACGATGCTCCATAACCGCCAGACCGTACTTACCGTTCAGGGCGTTGTAATAGCTTTCCATAGATGGTGTGGCGGATCCGAGCAGAACCTTGGCACCGGAATACGATGACAGCACCATTGCCACATTGCGGGCGTTGTATCTCGGAGCCGGTTCATCCTGCTTATAGCTGGAATCGTGCTCCTCGTCAACGATTGTCAATGACAGATTCCGGAAAGGCAGGAATACCGCAGAGCGGGCACCCACCACCAGCTTGAACGGTTCAGAACCAAGCTGCCTGTTCCATATCTCAGCTCTTTCGGCATCAGAACAGCGGGAATGATAGACGCACATATCATTGCCGAACACTTTCTGCAGACGGCGCATGATATGCAGGGTAAGCGCTATCTCCGGCAAGAGGAACAGTACCTGTCCGCCTCTGTCGATACATTCCTTTATCAGATGAATATAGACCTCAGTCTTTCCACTTGAGGTGACACCGTGCAAAAGACAAATATCCTGCGTGGAAAATGACTTGCGTATTGATGACAGGGCACTTTCCTGATAGGAATTCAGTTTATTTACAGGATATATCTTTCCATCAAAAACCGGCAGTCTCCCAATTTCGTGTTTCCAGCTTTCAAGTACCCCCTTGGAAACCAGTGCTGACAATGCTGATGACGAATTACAGACTTCCAGCAAAGCCTTCTTTGTGACAATATCGGCATCCGATGACAATTCCAGATATGCAGACAGCATCTCACGCTGTCGGCCGGCATAATCCTGAATATCAAAAACGCCTGCTACACGTATGCAGGTCTCTGTTTTTGGTCTGAACGCCTTCTCTCTGTCATCACCCGGACGGAGTATTGACGGAAGCATAGCCTTCATCACATCACCCTTCGGGCACAGGTAATAATCCGATATCCAATCCAACAGGCGCATCTGCAATTCTGTCAGCACAGGCTCACCGCTACCCAGAGACAACACTTTCTTCAGCCTGTATCCTACCGGCTCATCGTTATGGGAACGTACTACGACAGCCGGACAGGTACGTCTGTGACCGAACGGTACGCGAACCACCATACCGGGCCGGAGACTACACGTAATTTCCTCCGGGACAAGGTAGGTAAACACCCCGTCTAAAGGCAATGGCAATATGACATCAACGAAACTCCTCATATACGGAAAAAGGAGACTTGACAGCCTCCTTTCCTATCCGGTTACCGCTCATCAGAACTTGTACGTCAGCATCAGCTGCAACGTACTTGATTTGAATGATTCATCAATAGTCTCACGATTTCCGATTCCGGCTGTAAGAGAATTGAAGAACGTACCGTCATCCGACAATGGGAGGTTATAGTTTACCGCTACCTGCAGATGACTGAACAATTCAACGCCTGCGCCAAAATCAAAGTTCCATACACACCTGTTCAACACAAATGATGCTTCCCAGTCTTTTACTGCAGTAGCAAGGTCACCCAGATTGAAATTGACCTGAGGACCAAGCTGGGCAAAGATGCCTAACACCTTTCCAAGGTTGAACTGCCAGCGTGCCATCAATGGAATTGCTATAGCCTGTTCTTTGACAGTCTCACCTGATGCGATGTTAATACCTTTCTGGGAATACATGGCAGATACATCTATGCCAAATCCTAAAGGGAGTTTCATCTGAGCCACAGGTCCTGCAAAGAAACCTGTATAGCTATCCTTATCCTTGACTGTATTCAAACTGATGTTATTCAGATTATTATCTACGAGGTTAAGGCCGCCTCTTATTCCCCAGCGGACAGCAGATGCAGGTATTGACACCATCATTGCCATGACCAATGTCAGAGTCACCGATACGATTCTTTTCATATTCTTCAATTTTAATGTTCGTGTGACAAATATATAAAATTTATTTGTCACAGCAATCAACGGGTACGCTGCAATGAAACACGCTCCGCAGATGTGCCGCGTGCCTGACGCTGGGGCTTGGGAGCCGGAGCCTTCTTTGGCTTTGCTGCAGCGGGAGCCTTATTCTCCTTAGCCCGGTTCCTGCCTGACGGGATGCTGTCCGCAACTGACTTGCCTTCAACTGACTTGCCGGCCGATGCCCACAGTCCGGCTTCAAAATCCAGCAACTGCTTTTCAATATTACTCTGCTCGGCTTTCAGCAGTGTATCAGTCTCACAATACTCTGCCAACGGACGGTTATGAAGGTTCGAAGTCTTGTATATCTCACCGTCATAGCAGCGCATTACAAAATAATCATCAAGCGACATGTTCGTAGTATTGTTAAGACTGCTGGTCATCACCCTGGTCTGGCTCAGATACGGTCTGATATCATCATAATTCAGCCAGAACATAGGATACTGGGTAAACGATGAGCCTATGTCCTCACGTATGATTACCGGACATACAGCCGTCACTCTGGTCTGGTAGTCGGACGTGCGCTGATCCAGAAAATTACTCTCCTTTATGTAATACTTGAGAACCTCAGAACTGGGGATATCAGTCTGTGAGACAATATATTTACCATCCTTCTCCTCATAATACACATAGAACTTCTCCAACAGACTGCCCACATCGACCTTATTACTGTCCGTAAACAGTTCATTTCCATCCAGACGATACTCGTACGCAGGTATCTTACCGTCTATTATCAGCCTGAATACCAATGTAAAGAAATTCACTCTGTCACCAAGAGGTTCCTCGGGATAATACAGTGCGGCATTCACCTCCTTCTTCAAATCAAGCTCACGGTAGATGTCACGCTTCCAGTTGACTTCAGAAGGGACAGTGGCCTGCACGGGATACTGGGCTCTTGCCCTTTCCGTAAGAGTGATGGACGGATTCTGTCTGGCCGCCTGCTGCTCCTGAATACGACGCTGCGGCTGTGCCGACATAACCGCCGGTAACAATGCGATAACCGCAACCGATATAGCTATTCTACCTGTCTTCATATCCCATCAATTTATAATAACTTCGAGTGATGTGGTCAGCTGACGCTCAATACCATCAGGACCTATGGCACGTACACGCTGTATATAAAAGCGCTTGCCGCGTGTCAGCTTCTGGAAATTTGACTTCTGACGGGCAGAGAAACCGGTACCGTCGGAAAGCTCCGACACGGCATTGCCCATATTGTCAAAGAACGTAGTCTCAAAGCCAAGTACACGGAATCCTATATTCAGCAACCCATCATCAATAGCCGCTACAATGCCATCGGCAGACATAAGATATTTCTTAGACAACGGTGTACCGCCACCACGATACCTCTGCGTATTGCCATTCTCATCGACATATTCAATGAAAGGTGTCGGATCCGGCAACTGACGTACACGGAAACTATATTCGCCCATACTCTGATGGCGGCCGTTCTGATTGGCGGAAACTTTTATTGTGACATCCCCGCCAACCTTCGACGGATTGACAATGAAGCCGTTGCCCGAAGCTCTCAAAGTACCTCCACCGTTTTTAAGAGAAGCCGATATCATATTGCTCGGCACTCCGGGTACGGATATACTGACAGGGTTGTCGTATCCCGCATACAGCACATTCATCATAGTCGCCGACACGGTGGCAAGCGGTGACACCACTGAATAGTCCTGACTGAAATCACGGCGCAGAATACCGTTGCCCGAATTGAACTCCATGTAACCTTTGATTGTGAAATCACCTGTCCGTGGTGTCGGAATCTGATACCATCCATCCTCAGAACTGATTTTCTCACCGTCTATGTATATTGCAGGCCTGGCCGTGGAATCTACAGCCGCCATAATGATACGGGCCGAGAAAGGATTTCCCTGAATGACATTCCGGGAAGTCGGAATCACATACGCATCAAGTTTATTGACACGCATATCACCTATATCAACATTGTTCAAAAGTGTATGAAGGACTTCACCCTCGGCATAACGCACATCGTTCTGAAGCTTTGTCAGAATTGTTATGGCAGCCACTACCGGAGTATTCTCAAAATTATATTCCTGCCAGTTCTTGCCCAAGGCCCCGGCCTTCTGTGGCACTTCTGTACTGAAATTACTGGCAATGATGACACGCTGGGTCTCATCGGAAACCATCCCGAGAATCTGCTCCCTGTAATTGTTTATAGCATTGAACAACTCCTGTCCGCGCCCTTTTGACGGCGAGAGCATTACGTATGTCGATGCCTCCAGATCCTCCTTGTCCCTGATATTCATTACGTCCGCGTTACGTCCGTCTGCCTTCCTGACTATCAGAAGCTTCAGCTCATCCGCGAAATTGTACAGGGAATCCGATATCTGCTTGACATACATGGCCTTGTCATACCATATACCTGTTTTCTCGTGATTAATGGAATCCGACTCGGCAAATTCCCTATAAACCGTCTCATTCTGCAATGCGGCATTTTCCGTACTGCGGGACAGACTCTCCTCTACCAATGAGAAGCCATTGAGCACATCGGACGATATGTTCATTGCAAGCATCGCCAGAAGTACGATATACATCAGGTTTATCATCTTCTGACGCGCCGATGGCGGTCTTTCGATAATTTTTCTCCTCATCTTATCTTGCGCTTGAATCTGCTCCCGAATTAACTTTCAGAGCCTCAACCATACGGGCATAAGCTTTGTTCAGCTCCTCTATCTGACGTACCATCTCGGCAGTCTGACCCTTCACCTTATCTATATTATCCATCTGTGAACTCACAGAACGCAGGTGCATCTCGTAGAAGGTGTTGAGACTCACCAGATTACGGCCGAGAGTATCTATTTCCTCAGTATTGCGCTCCAGCAAGTCAGACTGCTCTGCAACCTTGTTGAGCTTTGTGGTAAGTTCCTGCAGCTGATTGATATACTCCTGCGTCACATCGGATACGCCCTCAACATTCAGCAGAGCCCCAAGATTCTCAGGAAGCTGCTGGCCGGTGATGCCAACGGACGGCATACCCACATCACTCCGGGTATTGGCAGAACCTGCATACGATGACTGACCGGATATATGCGCTGCAGGTGTCACAGCGTAGTCATCCCCATCGGCATCTCTATTGCTATCCGGTATGAACGGACGCTCAAATCCTGATATGAAGAACACGAACACCTCCGTGCCCATTCCTAAGAAAAGCATCAGATTGGCACCGCCGATATGCGTCAGTTTGAACAATGCTCCGAGTATGACTATTGCCGCCCCCCAGCTGTACAGATAGTTCAGCAAAACACGTCCTTTCTCCGTATCCAGATAATTCTGGACTCTATTGATAAAATTATCCTTCTTTTCCATACTGAATCAAAATAATGTATTGTCTGTCATTTCCTGCGTCCACGGATATTTGTATCCGAACCTGAACTTACCTGAGTACGCACACAACGGAAACCGATGTACGAGCGCTGCTCATTCTGATACTCGTATGCACGCCACGAGGATTCTATGAATTTCTCGGCATCCTTCCACGAACCGCCACGCACGACCTTCCGCTTCATATAATAAGGGTCCTCTATCGCCGCATTGTATGACAGTTCAGGGTTTACATCATTCATCTGGAGAATGCCAGCTTCGGTATAAAGTGTTGATGTCCATTCGGCCACATTACCAGCCAGATCGTACAAGCCGCTTGAATTAGGTTTGTATGAGCCCACACGCGTAGTAATCAGGCTACCGTCTTTTGTATAGTTTCCGCGTTCAGGCTTGAAATTGGCATAGAAGCATCCGTTCTCATCCATTGACAATGCCGACTTCCACGGATACTTGTTTCCTTCTATACCCCTGGCGGCAAATTCCCACTCAACCTCGGTAGGCAGCCTGTAGCGCTGTATATATCTGGCCTGCGGGCCGAGACCGTTCTGCAGGAAACCGGTACGCCACTCACAGAAGGCATTCGCCTGCTCCCAGCTTACTCCCACTACAGGATACTCATTGTAGTTCGGATGGCTGAAATACAGCCTCATATACGTTTCGTTGTTGGCATTCGGGAAATCGTTTATCCAACAGGTGGTGTCCGGGTATATGTTTACTATATACGTATTGACAAAATCGTACGCTCCGGTCAGAGGACGTGTTATAGTCTCGCGTATAATCACACCGTCATCGTTGATATAGGCGGTATCCTTCGATATCATCACGACCTCATTGGGATCCACCTTGATATCGGTATTGCGGACTCTGTCGGCCGGATTCAGACGATTCCTGCGCAGGGAAGCCTGCACATAGTCATACACCTCGTACCTATAGTTCATCTGACTGGCATCAAGCCTGCGCTCTCCTGTAAACGGATCAGTGGTATATACACTCTCAATGGCACGCAACTCGTCCTCATTGGCTTTCTTCCACGGTATGGGCTTTGCCCAGTTCAGATGGGGAACCACCGGTTCACCGTACTTGTCCTCCGTTATCATATAGGAGTCATCGCCACCATATTCCGGATCTGCCAGACGTGTACGGATAATGGAATCCCTCACCCAATATACGAACTGACGGTATTTGGCGTTTGTAACCTCCTTCTCATCCATCCAGAACGATTCCACGGATATGTCTCTGGCCGGAGCGGTAGAGCCCCAAAGGCTATCCACCCCATCGTTACCTACCTTGAGTGACCCACGCTTGACAAGTACCATTCCGTATGGCATAGGCTCACGGATGCTTGTCGCAGCAGTACCCGTCACCTCGCCTCCAACTACAGAAGCCTGCCTGCTGCCGAGACAGGATGCCAGCATCATTACAATGAGCATAACCACTACAGACACATATCCATGCTGTCCCGTCATCTTTACATTCATCATAAATATCTTACACTTTTATGTATGTTCTTGCCTTTCTTGAAGAAGTTCACGTCCATCTGATATCCAAGTATCAGATCGTGACTTCCTGACTGTGCTCCCACACCATTGGTGAACAGCTCGTATGCATATCCTACCAGTATCCGCCTGACTCTGCCTCCTATCAGGAAAGTCACAGATGTGCCGGGACAGTACGACAGGCCTCCGTAATAGCTGTTTGACTGATACTGATATGTTCCCCTGAGGGTTACATCAACACGCGTCATACCAAGGTCTGACGCCACCTGTACTCCAGGCTGCACAGATAGTAACGGATTTCGCAACTGTATATTGCATCCACCCTGAAAATAAAACGAAGGGAGAATCTTCAGTTCGGCATTTTTACCGTTGTCCTTACCGTATGTCACAACCGGCGAGTTCAGGTGTTGTGCCGATATTCCTGCATAGAAAAACTTATACTGATAATACAGTCCCGCTGCGAAATCCACACTGGAACCGCTCTCATCGCCAGTAGGAAAAGCAGGGTCGTCCGCATCGATAATCTCCAGTTCATTTGAGCGGAACCTCTCGTTCATCAGCCCTATCTGGGCACCGATGTTAAGCGAACCACCTTTCTTGCCGAGACGCATCTTATACGCATAGCACAGCTGCATACGGCGGTGATTGAAAAGTCCAAGGGATTCATTTATAAGGCTGATGCCAAGGGACTGATGACCCTCGCCCCACGGTGCCACTGAATTCGCTCCCACATATATGGTGCTCGGGGAATTGATGTATCCTGCCAGCTGCTTGCTGTACGAGCCGGTTATATTGAACGTGCCGTTCTTGTTCATTGCCGCCGGATTGTAGAAATTTTCCACTTCCCAGTAATGGGTGAAGTGTACATCATACTGGGCACTGGTGCGAACGGCAACCAGTGCCAGCGTCAGAGCAAGCACACAATATCTGATTCTCATCATAATAAGAAACGTAATCAGACGGTTTTTATTTTGTGATTCGCACAAAACCATTTACCTTTGCCGGGCATAAACGGTTTACCGGATGCTCGAATGGTGGAATGGTAGACACGAGGGACTTAAAATCCCTTGACCTTTACCGGTTGTGCGGGTTCGAGTCCCGCTTCGAGCACATCAAAGCGATAGGCACCGTCAGCCTTTCCGATATGATTTCCTGTCTATTTTACCATTATAGGTACGATTTATGGAAGTGACTTCTCCGTATTGTACCGGCATCTTATGTGCATCAAGCAGGGATTTTAAGAATACGTCCGGAACACCGATTATGCTGCATAAACCACATTCAGGCAATATATCGTCTAATCACTAAACAGATCATCCAGAGTAATGACATTCTGCAAATTATCCGAATAGGCATTACGTTTGATGCCATTGGCACTTACCAAAACATTATGGATGGTCTTCGCTGTTGACGTCTCATCTCTGAAAACGGATTCTTTGTGAATGATGTCATCAATATCTCTTTCGGTCATTTCCCATGGCCCTTTGGTGTATTTCATTTCACAAAGATCTATGACATCATCATCTCTGTCAATCAGAAGATCAATCTGGACTCCAGGTCTGCTTGTTCTGGAGCGCCATGAGAATATTCTGGAAATGACACCGGATATTCCCAATGCTTTCTTTATCTGCCCGATGTGGAGAAGGCATACACGTTCGAAACTCAGTCCGCACCAAGTGTGATACGCACTGGTATTCAGGCAATGTGTCCAATAGTTAGGATCATTGTTCCTATTGCCTTTTATAAACTCATAGTAGAAAATTGTATATGGATCGACCAACTGATACAACGCATCCTTCTTTTCTTTATCAATCGTATTGTAGCTACGGATAAATCCACAACTCTCCAGATTTTCCAGCACCTGAGAGAATCCACCATTATCCACGAACTTTCCTCCCGCAATCAACTCATTCCTCGTGAGTCCTCGACGCCTGTTCGCCAGCAAACTTACAACTTTGATGTATGCTTCCGGCTTTTTGAAGAGTGAGGCGTACAGCGCATCAAACTCTTCATAGAGTTCCCCTTCCGGGCTGAAGAAATTCAAGTCAATATTCTGGGCGAGACTCAATCCTTTCTGCATGGACTTCCAATAGAAAGGTACTCCTCCCATTATCATATAGCCCTCGATGATTTGTTTGCGGGTCATGCTTATCTTGCGGCTCTTTATGTACTGTTCGCATTCGTTCAATGTAAACTGACGAAGCGGTATCTTATAATCAACACGATTATGAAGACCTCCCTTATTTTTGACAATCTTGTTGATTATCCAAGATGTCGCACTTCCACAAATAATGAGCAAAACATCTTTTCTGGCACTTGCCCAAGAATTCCAGAAATTCTCCAGGGCAGGAATCAGTCCGGAAGCATGGGTATCCATCCAAGGCAACTCATCTATGAAAATTACTTTCTTATCATCTGTTGACTGATTGATCAGATCTTTAAGCAGCTCAAATGCGTCAAGCCATGTTGCAGGAGCCCGTTTGACATTCAGCCCATATGCCTTAAGGGAATTCTTCCATGCCTTGAGCTGCATGGAACGTGGCGACTTGGCAAGCCCGCTATGCTGAAAAGTGAATTTGTAATTGAAGGTTTCTCTGATGAGAAAAGTCTTTCCAACACGACGCCTTCCGTAAACAGCCACAAACTCTGAATATTCTGACTCGTATGCGCTGAGTAAGCGGTCTTTTTCGAATTGTCTGCCTATCAACATAATAATCTGTTTTTATAGGACAAAAATATAAAATAATATCGAGTTTCCAGCGGAATCGTTGAAACATTCTCACATTCCGCTATAATTTGGCCATTATTTTGTCGTCTCGTGATATCCATTAGGATGTACAAACATTCTGAATTTTATAGTAAGCGTCTCCGCGATGACGTCTTGACGTGTATTAATGTTCTTATATCCAATCTCTCCTTTAGAATAACGAATGCAGACGATGATAGTCCGTATTGGGATCCATATTTTTTAATTTGATAAAAATTACTAATATTCAGGCCTTGGTTGACCTGACTGTTAGAAAAATACGAATAATCTGATTTCTCAAAACCCGCTAAACGTTCAGCGGAGAGCAATCTTACTTTCAACCTTTGTGCTGAAAATGCGTCCTTTAATTTAACAGAAAACAGAGATTTCCCTGTTCCGTTTGCGCCGACGATATAATTTATACAATTCCATGTGCTCTTTTTTGGAATGTTCCCTGCCAAATGTCTGGGAGTTGTATTTGTATGGGTATGTTTATGTTCATAAATATGATTTTGACATGCTATCCCGTTTGTAATAAAGAATTCTTGCAAACAAACTTGCAAACAAACTTGCAAACAAACTTGCAAACAAACTTGCAA